>JAFUYV010000146.1 GCA_017476945.1 Fretibacterium sp. | reverse complement strand
CTCCTGGAGCATTTCGGCCGCGCGTTTGGACATGTTCTTGAAGAACTTGGACTTGAGCTCCTCCGTCGCGCCCTTCAGGGCCAAGCTGAGCTCCTTCATGTCCACCTCGCGCAGGATGCGCTGCAACGAACGGTCGTCCAGGCGCATGATGTCCTCGAACACGAACAGGCGTTTCTTGATCTCCTCGGCCAGCTCCGGGTCGTTCTCCTCCAGGTATTCCATGATGTTACGCTCCGTCGTGCGGTCGGCGCTGTTGACGAGGGCGACCACGGCGTCGATGCCGCCGGCCATCGTGAAGTCCTGGCCCATGACCGTACTGAGCTTGCGCTCCAGCACGCGCTCCACCTCCCGCAGGACCTCCGGCGTGATGCGGTCCATGTTGGCGATACGCTTGACGACCTCCGCCTGCATCTCCGGCGCAAGCCCGCTCAAAATCAGCGCGGCCTGCTGAGGCTCCAGATAGGACAGGATGAGCGCGATTGTCTGAGGATGCTCGTTCTGGATGAAGCCCAGGATCTGCGTCGCGTCGGTGTGGCGCATGAAGTCGAAAGGCTTGACCTGGAGGCTCGCCGTAATGCGGGCCAGAAGGTTCTGCGCCCTCTCCGGCCCTAGGGCCCGCTCGAGGACGTCCCGCGCGTAGTCCACGCCGCCGCGGGCCATGAACTCACGCGCCATAAGGACCTCCTGAGCCTCCTTCAGGACGTCCAGCTTGAGCTCTGGCGAGACCTTGCGGAGGTTCGCAATCTCAAGCGTGATGAGCTCGATGGTGGCGTCGTCGAGCTTCTTGTAGACCTCGGGGGCGATGTCGTTGCCCAGCGAGACCATCAGTACCGCTATCTTCTCCCTGCCGGAGATATTGCTTGACGCAGAGCCGCCTAATTTTGCCATCACAGGACTCCTTTAATCATCGGCAGCCAGCCACTCGTTGACGAGGTTGGCGACCTCTTCGGGGTTGTTCCTCGCATAGGCCTTCAACTGTTCCTCGATGACGGCCAGCTCACCCTGGAAGGCCAGCAGGTCCGGAGACGTGAGCATCTCCTGGATCGTAGGCACCTTCTTGCCCTCCGCCTCGACGGTCTCAACAGCCATACGGGCGCGGCGGCGGCGCAGCCACCACAGGAAGAGCGCCCCCACCAGGAACAGGATGGTGAAGAACACCACCGAGCCGGACATGATGCGCCACAGCCGTTCCTTGCGAAGCTCCTCGGCCATCGCGTCGGCAAAGACCGTTGAGAACTTCATCGCCTTCACGACGAGCGTGTCGCCCCGCGCGGCGTTGTAGCCCACCGCCGAGGAGATGACCTCGCGCAGCTCGGCGAGCCGTGCGTCGTCCAGGTCTCCGTTGACCAGGACGGACGCGGACAACCGCCGCACCCCTCCCGGCGTAACGATCTGATCGCCCTTCCGCGTCGTGATCTCGTAGTTCGTCGTCGAGTTGGAGCGGTTGTACTCGCTGTCGACGTTCTGGGTGTTTATGGCGTAGCCGGGGATGTTCGTCGTCGTCCCTGGCGTCCCGGTAACGGGCTGCCCCTGGCCGGTGTAGCTCTCCTCCTGGCGCTCGTTGCTCCGCGGGACGCCCTGCCCCGTCTCGGGGTTGGGCGTGTACTCAACGTAAGAGGTGGAGCGCTTGTCAAAGTCCAGGTCCACCTTCACACGAACGACGGCCGTGCCGGGGCCGAAGACCTGCTCCAGCATAAGGCGCACCTTTGTCTCAAGCTCCCTCTCGTGCTGGCGCTCCAGCTCTCGCTGCACGGAGGTGACGGAGCTCTTGCCGTCCGGCGGGTAGATGATCATGGAGTCCGAGATCATGTCGGACAGGACGCGCCCGTTGGTATCCACGACCGTCACCTGATCAGGGTTGAGGCCGTCAACACTGTGCGCCACCAGGTGGATGATGGACTTCACCTGTGTGGGGCCGAGCGACGCGCCGGGCCGCAGGCGCAGCAAAACGGAGGCCGTGGAGGGCCTTTGCTGTTCCAGGAACAGCCGCTGCTCGGGGATCACCACGCTGACCCGCGCGGAGTCCACGGCGGCGATCTGGGAGATGGTGCGCGCCAGCTCACCCTCAATAGCGCGGGTGTAGGCGATCCTCTGCTGGAATTCGCTCATCCCCATCTTCGAGTCGTCAAAGATCTCGAAGCCGGTGCTCCCGCCCTTCGGCAGGCCCTGCTGGGCCAGGGCGAGGCGCGTCTCGTAGACGTTCCCCCCCCCCATGAGGATGGCGTTCGCGGCGGGGTCCAGCTTATAGGGGATGTTGTTCTCCCTAAGGTAATCGACTATCGCGGCCTGATCCTCCACCTCCAACCCCGCAAAAAGCGGTTCGTAGGTGGTGCGTCCTGCCATGAGCATCAGGGCAATGAGCCCCCCCACAACCAGGAATGTAACCAGGAAAAGAGAGGCCCGCTGCCAGAGCTTCAGTGTGGACCAAAAATGAAGAAAGGACGCGAACCACCGCTTCAAGGCACCCATGATTCCTCAGGCTCTATCCCGTGATGCGCGACAAAGCCTGGTAGGCGTCCAGAAACTTGTTGCGCAGTTCCATCAGCAGCCGCAGAGCGACGTCCGCACGCGAAGAGGCGAGAACCACCTCTGAAATGTCCTCCGCCTCTCCTATCGCCAGGCTGCGCACTTTATCGTCAGCCTCAAGCTGAAGTGAATTGACCTTCCGTATTGATGCGGAAAGCATATCCTCAAAGGACACCTCCGGCGCCTCCGGGGCGGAGGTGAATATCCTCCGGGCCACGGGCGCTGCGGTCTCCTCCGCCCTTCCAGTCTCCACCCGGGACAAGTCTAAAATTAAGCGATCCACATCTAAGCCCTCCCACTCAGAGATAAGGACTTCGCTCCATCGACGCGTTGAACTCCTTAAGCTAAGCTGGCACCCGACAACCCCACTCCGGGGCTTCCGCCACACTCTCCAAACCTCTCTATTGTACCTCAAAATTTCCCCTCTGAGGCCAACGAGATAACCTTCATAATCTTATCAGGCATAGGCAACTCCAACGGCCCCAAAACCCCCTTGTTATTGTAATATACATTCAAAGGGGCTTTTTTGCAAATGGTCCCAGGGAGGTTGATCGTATGGCGTTTGGACCAGAGTTCATCCGTGGCCTTGAGGCCGCGTTTAACATGAGACTGCCGTGGAGGGTGTCGCGGGTCGAGGGCGGCGAGTCCTGGGTGGCGCTGAAGGTCTCCTATGAGGACCAGTGGCTGCTCCTCTCGTGGGGCTCGGGTGCTGCGGGGTGCTGCCTGGCCGGCCCTGAAGAGGTGTCTGCCCTGAGAGAGGGAGCCCCCGCCCGCACGCCCCTGGCCGAGGCGCTCAAGAGCCGCGCGGTGCGTGGGGACATCGTCTCGGCGCGTCAGATCAACCACGATCGCGTCCTGGAGTTCGAGCTGCGCCGCCGCGTCGCGGCCGGGACCTCCATTGGCTACTTCCTTATCCTTGAGGCGACGGAGCCCACCAGCAACCTCGTCCTGCTGGATGGAGAACACAAAATTGAGGAGGCCGCGCGTCACGCCGCGCCGGATCAAAACCGCTACCGGACTCTCCTGCCGGGGCACCCCTATGTCCCGCCCCCGGCCTTTTGTGGCCCCCTGCCGGAGGAGCTCGCTGTCCTTCGCTTTGAGGACGTGTCCAATCTGATGGGGATCGGCCGTCCCCTGGCCCGCTTGGTCCAATCGCTCTGGGAGGAGCGGGACCCCGCTGCGTGGCTCGAGGCCCTGAGGGAGGCTGGAGGCGGGGGAAGGGCCCTTCTTTGCCAGAGGACGGCGAAGGGCTATCTCACGCGCTTGCGCTGTCCTCTCCCGGGGGCCGAGTCCCTGGGGGAGGACGCCCTGAACGCCGCGGCGCGCGGCGTGCTTGCCCCGTTGCTTCAGAGAGGGCGAGAGCGGCAGCTCCACGAGATCGACGCCCGGCTGAAGCGCGCGGCCAAGGCCCGCGAGCGCCATCGTGATGGTCTGATCAAGCAATTAAAGGACTGTGAGGCCGCGGACGTCCTCCGGCAGAAGGGCGAGGTCATTTTGGCACATCTGACGGAGATACCGCCCCGCGCGGCGGAGGTCACGCTGACGGACTGGGAGGGGAACTCCCTCACCGTTGCGCTGGACCCGCGGCTCTCCCCGTCGCACAACGCGGAGAGGTACTTCAAGAAGTACCGCAAGGCGAAGGGAGATCCTCAGTCCCTGAAGGAAGGTATCGCCGCCCTGGAAGGGGCGATCCGGGAGATTTTGGAGCAGCGCGACATCCTGGAGTCCATCAACGACCCGGAGAGCTTTGAGAGGGCCGTGAAGGACCTGGAGGAGTGGTTGAAGCCGGAGGAGGGGCGCGGGCAGGCTGTGAAGCGGAAAGGGAAGGGCGGCAGGAAGAAGGAGGCTCCCCCGCATCTGGCCTTCGAGCGGGAAGGGCTGAGCGTCCTTGTGGGGCTTTCGGCACGGGGCAACCGTTACGTCACGTTCCGGCAGGCCCGGGCGGAGGACATCTGGCTGCACGCTCACGAGCTCCCCGGCGCTCATGTGATTGTCCGCGGCGCGCGGGACCGGCGGGAGCTGGAGGAGGAGCACCGAGCGGTGCTGGAGTTCGCGGCCGCGCTGGCGGCGGGGCACTCCAGAGGGAGGAACTCCGGCTCCGTCCTGGTGGACTACACGGAGCGGCGCTACGTTCGGCCCGTGCCTGGGACGGTGGCGCTCGTCACCTACACGAACCCCGGAACGCTGCGCGTCGCGCCGCAGACGGAGGATAGGCTGACCGCCGAAACAGGCTAAGGCCCCGCGGCCTCACTGCCGCGGGGCCTTAGCCTGAAAACGGAAAGAGCCTGCGCTGCTCGTGGCTCATCCACTTTTCGCCAAAATTCAGAGCGCCTTTCGCATCGTAAAGATGTTCTGTCCGTCCCTGCGCTCGTAGGCCACGCTGTCCATGCTCTTCTTGACCATATAGATGCCCAGGCCGCCGACGGGCCGTTCCTGCGTGGGGAGCGTCAGGTCGGGGTCGGGCTTTGCCAGCGGGTCGTAGGGAACGCCGCTGTCGATGAAGGTCACCACGACCATCCCCTCCTCCACGGAAAAACGCACCGTCGCGGAACCGGCGCCGGACGTATAGGCGTAGTGGGCAATATTGACGAATATCTCCTCCGCCGCGACATCAATCTTCCGCTGCGTTTTGGGCGGGCAGCCGTGTCTTTTCAGATGTCCGTCCAAAAACGCAATCACTTCCCTAAGGTTCTCCGTCCGGGCCTCAACGGTCAGCTCGTTCGTATTTCCCCGGTACCGCAGGGCCAGCATGGTGATATCGTCGAACTGCGGCGCGTCCCCGACGAATGCGTCAACCTCGCGCTTCATGGACGCAAGCAGCTCGTCCACCGGCTCCGTCCCGTGCCGGTTCAGGGCGTCGAGCATGCGGTCCGTGCCGAAAAGTTCTTCCTGAGCGTTGGTGGCCTCCGCCACGCCGTCCGTGTAAAGATAAAGGCTGTCGCCGGGCCGCAGTTCAAACTCCGCCTCTCGGAACTGCAATCCCTCGCGCACAGCGACGGCGGGACTGTGCTTCGTCTTCATCAGCTCGTAAACGCCGTTTGCCCGCTTAATGGCCGGGTACTCATGGCCCGCGTTGGAGGAGATGACCTTTCCCGTCGCGGTCTCCAATATCCCCAGCCACACCGTCACGAAAAGCCCCGCCTCGTTCCCGTCACAGAGCTGGTCGTTGACCGCGCCCAAAATTTCAGATGGAGTTCCACCCATCTGCGCCCGGTTCTTGATGAGCGTCTTGGCGATGACCATGAACAGCGCCGCCGGAACGCCCTTGCCGGACACGTCGGCCATAACCATCGCCAGGTGATCATCGTCGATCAGGAAGAAGTCATAAAAATCCCCTCCAACCTCCTTCGCGGGCGTCATGGTGGCGTAGATGTCAAATTCTTTTCGGTCCGGGAACGGCGGGAAGATGCGCGGCAGCATATCCGCCTGAATCTGCGTGGCCACGTTCAGCTCCGCCCCGATGCGTTCCTTCTCGGCGGTGACGGCGGCAAGGTGTCGGATATATTCTTTCAGGGACGCCGCCATGTCGTTGAAGCTCCCCGCCAGGTCTCCCACCTCGTCGTTATCGTAAATCCTGGCGCGGTAATCCAGATTGCCTCCGCTGATCTTCTCCACATCTCTCTTCAGCGCGGCGATGGGGCCGGTGAGGCGGGCGGAGAAGCGTCGTGCCACGGCGAACACCAGGGCGACAATTACGGTAAAGGCCGCGAGAAACAGGAGCATGGTGATGATGACGGTTCGGTTCACCGAACGGACGGGGGCCAGGATGACCGATTCCGGGATGCGGATGCCAAAGGTCCAACCGGTACTCTTTATCCTTTCCTGGGCGTGATAAACCCCATCGTTTGACAGAAAGACCTTTTGTTTTCTGTCGGGAACAGCAGCCCTATCCGGCTCAATTCCGTCGGGCCCGATGGCGTTCCCCTTATGGTCCAGCAGAAAGGCATAGGCTCCCTCGCCAAGCTCCAATTCTACGACAGCCTTATACAAATCAGAGATGAGAATATCCATGGCGACGACACCGGCAAATTCGCCCTTCGCGTCGTAGAACGGGGCCGCGCAGGTGATGGTCGGTCCCCTGCCGTAGACGTCCATGTAAACGTCCGTGAAGCAGACCCGGCCCATTTCCCGCGCCAGACGGTACCATGCGGACTCAAAGTAGTTGTAATAGTCCTCCGTCTCCCCCTCCTCCACGGCGAAGGAACCGTCGTCATAGGAGATCATGAAGCCGCTCTTCGCCCCGATGTATACCGTTGTGATGACAGCGCGTCTTTCGGGGGTCACCGGCTTCCATATCTTCTCCAAATTGCCCAGCAGACACAGTTCCTCCTGAACGTCATCGAGGGCGACATCCCTGCTGGCGAAGGCGCGCTGCATGACGTATATCCCGGAGTTCTTCTCATCCGAAGGCAGCACCTCAATGGGAGCATAACCGGCGGGATGCCGGTAAAGCTCATGAATATACCGGGCAAAATCACCGATGTAACCCGCATATTGTCCCAGCTCCGATTCCGCGAGCTCGGCCTTGCTGGTCACAATGTTGGACAGGTTCTGTTCCATCTGATGAATCAGGGCGGACTCGCTGTCCCCCTGAATCCTCGCCATGCTGAAAAGCCCCACGGCGCTGGCCAGAACCAGGGCCGCCAGGGAGATGCTCAGCACCATCCTCTGCACCTTTTTGCGAATGGGCCTTCTCTTTTCGCTCATGCTCATGCTCCTTCTTCTACACAACGACATGAATCCTGTTTTCCCCGTTCCGGTAGCCGAACGACGCCCGAAGCGCACGATGGCGGATAATTTTCAATCCGGCGCTGTCCAGCTCGTCCTCGCCCTTTTCAATGCGAAGCGGGTTGTATTTCCTGCCGGAGCAGGACAGCCAGACGGAGACGGCCTCGCCGAACCGGATACGGGTGTTTATCTTCGTGTCCGGCAGCACGCCGAAAATGCGTATGGAAATTTCCTCAATGCAACTCTGAACTTCCATAACGCGCTTGAAGGGCAGGAAGCATTTGCGGGCCGTCGTCTCCAGGATTTCATTCGCGTCCTCCAGGCTTTGCCCGCCAGCCTCGAGGCAGAAAACGGCGTCGTCCGGCAGGGGTATCAGGCACAGTACCCCCTCCAGAAGAACCGTGACAAGAATCCCGGCAAGGAACCCCAGCAGTCCGTAAAGCCCCGCCATTTGCGGCCCCTCCAGCAAACAACCAGCTCCGCCAAAAAACGCGGCAAGCGGGAGGGTATAGAGCCAATAACGCTTCGGGCTTCTCCTTACCGCCTTCTTGTTCGCGGCCCCGCCGGTCGAGCCCGTAAGCCCCTCTGACAGAAGGACGCCCGCCATGATGAGCACGCCGCCGACAGCCCGCAGCCACGTGATCCTCTCCGGCTCCGTGCCAAACAGGCGGGTCAGGAGGAGCGACACGGCCATCGCCATCACGATCTCGGTGGCGAAGATCAGGGACGTGTTCAGCGGTGTGACATATTTCTGGGCGTAAACCTGAACGATTCCATACAGGCCGCGGATAAAGAAGCTGACATAAATGACGCTCCCCCAGAATTCCGCGCTTGCGGGGAGAGACAGAGGCGCTCCGTATAAGAACGCTTCTCCGACCCAGAGGACCAGGGAGAATACAAAGCAGAAGAACATCTGCCCCATGGCGATAATCGCGGGGTTGGACGACGCCGAGTACCGCCCGGTCGTGATGATGTAAACCGCAAAGGCGATCTCCGATACGATGAGGTACAGCACATTCCAGTTCAATAATTCCGTGATGTTGGCGTCCGTCATGAAGAACAGCCCCAGAAGCACCAGAGCGATCCCATACCGGCTCCCCCTGTCCGGTATCTGGCGGTGGAGCAGAAAGGCGATGATAGAGATGAACACGAAATCCGTGGACAACAATGCGTCCGCCATCGCCGGCCCCGTACCCGGCACTCCCAGCAGAAGGAAGATGTTAAAAACCACCAGCTCCGTGGACAGGACCATACTTTGTTTGACCTGGCTGAAGTCCAGCCGCGACAGCTCCTGAAAGAAAAAGGCCAGCGACATCAGAAAGCCGATCAGGTTCGTGACACACAGAAAGGCAAAATAGGAGACCGAGCCTGGAACCCGCGCCAGGAAGACGAGCTGCACCACCCCGAAAAACGTGATGATAAAGAGCGAGACGTTGGCCTCTAACTTACTCATGGCGATGCCCCTCGCATAAGATGAACTTCTCAATCATAAAATCGGGGTTGTAGCGCGTCTTCATGGCTCTCAGGCTCTCCACGCCGAGGTCCTCCTCCCAGTTGACCCAGGTGTAGCCTGGGAAGCAGAGGCGCAGGAACTCCCAGTCCAGGACGCGGTAAATTTCCGGCAGTATCCTGTCCCCCTTCTGCGCCATAGCATCGCAATAATCCTCTGAGAGGGGGGCGCCGTACTCGTAGCCGCACACGCGCCCGTCGAGCACCGCCACGACCCCTGACAGCCCCAGCTCAAAAAAATGGTCCAGCGCAACCTGGATGCCGGCGTCCTCCTGAGCAAGCTGCGCGGCGAGGAGCATAGCCCCTTTTTCCCATAGGGGGACTTGCTTCGCTTCGCCGGCGAAAGGCATAGCCCCCTTCTCAGAGGGCTGGGACAACTCTGATGTCCTGGCCTCAAGCCATTGACGCTGGAAGGCCCGTATCGCCGGGATATGCTCCTCCCCTATGGGCACAATCTGAAATCGGTCCCCGTACTCATTAAAGAAATGGTGAATTTTTTTGCGCCTGGAGG
>JAFUYV010000145.1 GCA_017476945.1 Fretibacterium sp. | reverse complement strand
CTCACCCTCGATGTTCTCACGGAAGAAGGTCCAGTCGATGCCCTTGTCCGGGATGCGGATGGGCCGCACCGCCGCGAAGAGCTCCAGCCCACGGCGAAGCAGGCTGTTGGCGCTCACCAGGTTTGGCCACGGGTCGCTGGCGCGGGGCGTCACCATCGGCCCCTTCAACAGCACGTCGCACTGCTTCACCGCCTCCAGCACATCGTCGGGAAGGCTCTGGTTCAGCGCGGCGCGGCGCTCAATGGTCATGCCCTCAATCTCGCGGATTTCGAGACGGCCGGACGCGACCTCGTCCTTCATCAGGTTTTTCAGCACGCGCAGGGCCTGCTCCATGATGATGGGACCAATGCCGTCCCCGGGCAATACGCCAACGACAATCTTATCCAGCCTGGAGAAGTCCTTGACCGTCTGGTCCGCCTTCATGCGCTCGATGCGGGCGAACTCGCCCTCGATCAGCGCGGCAAACTTCTCCTGCGCGGCACGAATAAACTCCTGCTGCTCCGGTGTCATATCTTGCACGCTCCTTTAGCTTTTATTGTATGATATTCAACTGCTTTTTCAGATGCCTCAGCTGCCCGCCGTCCAGCGCCACTTCGATCTCGGTGTCCGACAGGTCCAGTTTCACGGTGAAATCAAAACCTTTCGTCGTGTCCCGGATCCTCACGCGCCGGGTGGGGATCTGATCCCGATAATTCTCTATCTCCAGCGTGTCGCCCTGCTCAATCCGATCGTAATCCGCCGGGTCCTCAAAGAGCATGGGGACGACGCCGTGGTTGATGAGGTTGCCCTTGTGGATGCGGGCGATGCCCCTGGCGATGACGCACTTCACGCCCAGGAACATTGGGTTGATGGCCGCGTGCTCCCGCGACGAGCCCTGGCCGTAGTTCTCGCCGCCGACGATGATGCTCTTGCCCAGCTCCTTCGCCCGCGCCGCGAAAGTGGGGTCGTAGCGGTGGAAGCAATACTGGCTCATCAGCGGGATGTTGGAGCGCATGGAGCTGAACTCCGCGCTGGCCGGGGTGATGTCGTCCGTCGAGACGTTATCCCCCGCTTTAAGGCTCACCGGCGCGCTCAGGGTTTGCTCCGGCGGCTCCGGCACGGGCAGGTAGGCGATGTTCGGCCCACGGACGATCTCGACCTTCTTCGCCTCCTCCGGCGGAAGCGGCGGGATGAGCTGAACGTCGTTGATGGGGTAAGCGTCCGGCTCGCGTATCTCCGCGAGCTTCACGATGTCCGAGCCAAGAATATCCTCCGCGGTGGCGAAGGTCCCCAGGATGGCGGTGGCGGCGGCGGACTCCGGCCCCGTCAGGTAGACCTCGGCCGTCGGGTTGCCGCTCCTTCCCCGGAAGTTACGGTTCGTCGTGCGGACGGCCACGCCGTCGCTGGCGGGGCTCTGCCCGATGGCGCAGCACGGCCCGCAGGCCAGCTCAATGAAGCGCACGCCGGCGTCCAGCATCATCTCGATATACCCGTCGCGCATGAGCTGGGTGTAGATGGACTTCGACCCCACGGCGCAGGTGCAGCTCACGTCGTCAGCTACCTTACGGCCCTTAAACACCAGCGCGGCCCTGGCGATGTCGGCGTAGCTGGCGTTGGTGCAGCTCCCAATGAAAACCTGCTGGACCTTACGCTTTTCCACCTGCTTGAACGGCTTGACGTTATCCGGCTGGTGCGGGCAGGCGCAGAGGGGCTCCAGGCTGGACAGGTCGATCTCCATCTCGCCGTCGTAGGAACAGACCTCATCCGGCAGAAGCTCAGTATAGTCTTTCTCACGGCCCTGGGCCCTCAGGAACTTTCTCACCTGTTCGTCCGCGGGGAAGATGGAGGAGGTTGCGCCCATCTCCGCGCCCATGTTGGCGATGGTGGCCCGCTCCGGCACCTCAAGGGACGCCGCGCCGGGGCCCACGTACTCGTAGACCTTGCCCAGTCCGCCCTTGATGCTCACGCGCCGCAGCATCTCCAGGATCACGTCCTTGGCGTTGCAGCCGGGGCGGAGGCGGCCGGTGAGGGTCACACGAACGACCTCCGGCATCTTGAGCCGCATGGGAACGCCGGTCATGGCGGTTGCCACGTCCATGCCCCCCACGCCGATGCAGAGCATCCCCAGCGCGCCGCCGGTGGGCGTGTGGCTGTCGCCGCCCATACTGAGCAGAGCGGGCTTGCCGAAACGCCCCAGATGCACCGAGTGGCAGATGCCGTTGCCGGGCCGGGACACCCAGACGCCAAACCTCCTGGCCGCCGACTGCAGATAGATATGGTCGTCAGGCGTCTTGTTGTCCAGGTAGAGGAGGTTGTGATCCAGGTAACTGACGCTGGTATCGACCT
Source organism: Fretibacterium sp. (assembly GCA_017476945.1). Taxonomy (GTDB): domain Bacteria; phylum Synergistota; class Synergistia; order Synergistales; family Aminobacteriaceae; genus JAFUYV01. The sequence continues at coordinate 1,310 of JAFUYV010000145.1, read as the reverse complement.
GGGTCCGCTCCAAGCCGATCGCCTCAAACGCCAGGTAGGTCATCACGGCGTTGATGTCATGCGTCAGGGTGTGGTCCACCTTCAGGTAAATTTCTTCCCCCGGCTTCATGGCCGACGGCTTTGCCAGGTGCGCCGACAGGATTTTGCGAGTCAGGTTCATGACCATTCCTCCCAATATTTTGAGCTGCCTTTCAGGTTTTTTCCATTGTATAGGAACTCAGCCATGATGTAAAATACCATTGCCGTCATGAGGCGCATAACTTTTGGGGTATGGCAGGAGGGGAAGGGCGGATGGACCTTCGACAGCTTCAATATATCAAGACCGTGGCGGAGCTGCGGAATGTCACCCGTGCGGCGGACGCGCTGCATATCTCGCAGCCGGCGCTCAGCCGCTACATCCGGAGCGTTGAGGAAGAGCTGGACATCCAGCTCTTTGACCGCTCCACCTCCCCCCTGTCCCTGACCTATGCCGGGGAGCGCTACTTGGAGTCCGCGCGGCGCATCCTGCTGGAGAACGAGCGCCTGAAGAAGGAGCTGCGTGACATCACCCAGCACATGACGGGACGGCTGAGGCTCGGCACCTCCCGAGATCGCGCCTCCTACATGATGCCGCGCCTGCTCTGTGCTTTCGCGTCACGCTACCCCGGCATCTCCGTGGAGGTATTCACCGAGAGCAGCAAGAGGCTCAAGGAAGCCCTGCTTAGCGGACGGGTAGATATGGTGTTGCTGCCCGCCGGGTGGAAGGAGCCGGAGCTCCGAGCTCAGACCATCTACACTGAGGAGCTGGTGCTCGCCGCAAAGGCGGGGACGATACCGGAATCCGCCCGTTTAGAAAAAAGCATCATTCGCCTCAAGGCACTGAACGGAATGCCCTTTTTCCTGTTGTTTCAGGAACATGCGTCGCGCATTTTCTGTGACGCTTTCTTTAAGAGGCATCGTATTCATCCCAAGGTCAAGATGGAATTTGCAAGTAACATAACCTGCTATCGGATGGCCGCGGCCGGCATGGGAATAACGATTATTCCGTTCCTCACAACCCAAATGTCTACTGTGGAGAACGTTGAGCTTTTTTCATTGGGCGAAAAGCCCGAAACCTGGGACGTGCAGATCTTCTATCGCAGGGGGGCCTATATAGGCCAGCCGGAGCTTGAGTTGATTGAAATCGCCAAGGATTTATTCATCAACGAGACCTTAGGGTAAAGCAACGGGGGGCCATCTGAGCTCGTATCTGAAACCGGCGGTCTCACCAGGGCCTCACGCGCAAATATGTCCGCGTCCGCGCTCAGCGGGGGCGAAATTAGCCGTTTCCG
>JAFUYV010000144.1 GCA_017476945.1 Fretibacterium sp. | reverse complement strand
GCCAGTGGGATGGGTTTCTACCCATACTTATGCACAAAGAGCTAAATTAATAGACTTGCCCGATAAGTTCTAGCGAAACCCTTTAACCCTATCAGTTTTATTTATAGGAGGCTTTGAAGCCCTCTTGGTGAACGAGAGACGGTTTCAAAGGGTGTCGAGTTTGCTGCAAAACTATCGAACAAGTCTAAGAGCAACAGCTTCTTATTTCATGTAACCGTTATTTATTCGACAAAAATCAGGCCGACGATAACGGCGAACACGGCCGCCGCAATGGCGATACCGAACACGCCCTTGTAGATCAATGCCTTGAACAGGTAATCCCTATCCTCATCATTCTGCGTGGAAGCGATGGTAACGGATCCACAGGTGGAGAACGGCGAGATTGCCGTGGCCTGCGCCCCGATGGTAATCAGCGCGAACAGGATGATGTCCTTGATGCCCGTTGCCGCCGTCAGGGTCGGGACCATAGGATAGAGGGCCGGACAGACCACAGCACCGGCACTGCTGAAGAAGGACATGAAGGACGCGATGAGCGACGCCGCCGCCGGGACCAGGACACGAGGAAGGCTAGTGCCAAGCCACTGGCCGACGACCTGCACCGTCCCTATGACCACGGCAAGCTGGACCAGCATCCCAACGCCGCAGAGCATCAGGACCGTCGCCCAGGGCACGTTGTTGATGACCTTCTTCTGGTCGGCCAGCTTCATGATGAGCCCCACGATCGTGAGGATGATAGCGATCAGGCCGACGTGCATCTTGCTGTTGATGGTGGTGAACACGCCGCCAAAGATCGTTTTGAGGAGCGGCGCGCCGAGGCAGAGGATCATGAAGACAATGATGAGGCCGATGTTGCCCCTCTGCTCAGGGGTCATAGGCTCTGGCTGCTGGATCTCCGTCGCGTTGTTCCTCAGCTTCTGGAAGCCCCGGCTGATGAAGAGGTAGCCCGTCAAGACCAGAAGGAAGAAGACCGTCGCCACGGCGGAGATAACAAGACAGACGGACGTGCCATCAAAGCCCAGGTTCTCAAGGAGCCCCATGAAGATGATGCCGTTGCCGCCCGTCACGAAGTCCGCGCCGCCCAGGCAGCCCATAATCATTGCCATGGCCGCAGTGAACTTATCCATCTTGATCTGATCGGCCAGAGCCAGCGTGATGGGCGCCATGAACGCCATCGTCCCCAGGACGCTGACCCCCAGGCCCGCCATCAGCCAGGACGCCAGGAACAGCGCGTAGGGGATGAGCGAGGGCGTGCGACGGAAAGCATAAATCAGCTTTTCCGCCAGCTTCTTCAGCGTCCCGTTCGTCCCGGAGATCCCGAAGAAGATGGAGACCGAGATGAACACGAAGAATGTGCTCGTGGGCCAAAGCCCGATGACAGCGCCCGTCTTCATCCCAAAGACGAACGTCCCAAGGATGTAGGAGAAGGCGATGGCAAGGAGGCCAATGTTCAGGTTCAACATGTACCCCATTGCGATGGACAGGACGATTGCGCAAAGAACCAAGATATGCTGCATAACAAGACCTCCTAATCTGAACTCAGCAGCGTAGCTGCTTTCTTAATAGCTTTGACGATGGGGAGATAGCCAGTGCAGCGGCAAATGTTCCCCTCGATAGCCGTCATGATCTCGTCCTCCGTCGGGTGAGGGTTCTGCATCAAGAATGCCTTGGCGCTCATCAGCATCCCCGGCGTGCAGAAGCCGCACTGTACAGCCCCCTCGTCGATGAAAGCCTGCTGCAATGGGTCAAGGGTGCCATCCTCGTGGAGCAGCCCCTCCACTGTCAGGACGTCCGCGCCGTTCGCGTTGACGGCAAGCATGAGGCAGGAGCAGATCGCCTTGCCGTTCATAATCACCGTGCAGGCGCCGCACTCCCCAACGTCGCAGCCCTCCTTCGTGCCCGTCAGGCCAAGGTCGTCCCGAATCAGCGAGAGGAGCGTCTTGTTCGGCTCGACGGAGAAGGCGTGCTCCAAGCCATTGACCTTTATCTTGATGTCCTTTTTCATGTCAGACTCCCTCACTTTCCCTGAAGGCGCTGCAACGCTGCCCTCGCCGCCCTCGGGAGGAGCGCCTTCGCAAGCTGCTTTCTGTACTCTCCGGAGGATCGAACCGAGGAACGGGGCGATATCGCGTCCCGCGCCACCATGCCGGCTTCCCTTAGCACCTCGTCGGTGAGTTCCTTCCCCGTGAGATACTCCTCCACTGCTTCAACGCGGACCGGCATCGGCGCCGCGGTGGCCATGGCAACGCGGGCCTTCCGGCAAACGTCCCCATCCATCTCCAGGGCGACGGACACGCCGAACAGCGCGATATCCAGGGCCCTTCTCCTCGTGAATTTGTAGTAGGCGGAGCATCCTCCCTTTAGCACGGAGGGGACGAGCAGGGCGGTGACGACCTCCCCCTCCTCAAGGGCGGTGGAGCGGAACCCTCTGTAGAACCCGGCAAGGGGAATGAGGCGCTTCCCCCTCTCCGACTGGGCCTCGAGCTGCGCGTCCAGACAGAGGAGGATCGGCACGCTGTCCGCCGAGGGGATGGCGTTGCAGATGTTGCCGCCAATCGTCGCCACGTTGCGGACCTGGAGAGAGCCTATCTTGCCCATACCGTCCAGGAAGGAAGGATAGTTCCGCCGCACGTACTCGCTGCTGACGATCTCGCTGAAGGTTGTTGCCGCGCCAATGCGCAGGCCGCCGTCCTCCAGGACGCTTATGCCGGCGAGCCCGGGGATCCCCTTGATGTCGATGAGGTACTTCGCCTGCATCTTGCCCTCCCGCATCATGACGTAGACATCGGTCCCACCGGCAAGGAGGCGGGCCTCAGCACTGTATCTGCGGGCAAGCGCCGACGCCTCGTTCACCGTCGCGGGGGTGAAGATCTCAAACTTTGGCAGCATCTACTCCGCACCACCTTTTTTGGCCATCAGGGCCGCCAGAACGTCGTCGCCCTGAATGGGTATCTTCGTAAGCTGACAGCCAATGGCGTGGCTCACCGCGAGACCAACCGCGGAGCTTGTGGCCGTCAGCGCCGTCTCCCCCACTCCCTTCGCGCCGTAGGGCCCCTCCCGGTGTGGCGCGTCCACGAAGACGATGCTGGGCTCCACGGGGAAGTCCCGGACCGTCGGCACCTTGTAGTCCACCATGGTGGCGTTCTTGGGGTAGCCGTCAATGTAGATCAGTTCCTCCCGCAGCGCATGACCGAGGCCCATCACAGCCGCCCCCTCAACCTGCTGTTTGCAAGTCTGGAGGTTCAGTGCCCGGCCGCAGTCGTGGGCCGCCGCGAAGTTGACGACATCGATCTCCCCCGTCTCCGGGTCCACCTCCACCTCACAAGCCTGGGTGCCATAGATCCAGAAGGCTGTGGGCCGCGGGGACTGGC
>JAFUYV010000143.1 GCA_017476945.1 Fretibacterium sp. | reverse complement strand
TGATGGGCATTCCGCTGATGGTCTCCTCGCTTCTGTAGATGTCCGCCAGCCTCGCATTGTAATTTCTGAGCGCGGTCTCCTTTCCCAATGGCAGATCTCGCGGGTCAACCAGCCGATAGACGTCGGGAACGAGCACCGCCATCATGTATCGGAACTCTATTGTTCCAGGGAAATGCGTCTCCAGTTTGCGGAATACCGGCTCGTACTCCCAGGACAACCCCATCATGGGGTCGGTGAACGTGGTTATCAGGACTCTGCCCTCTCGGTCGTCCACGTCATCTTCCCCCCTTCGTTCCGGTACTGATTGATGTCAAACGTCATGCCGCTGACGCCCCAGACCTTTATGTCGTCATACCGCACATAGATGTGGTCCGGCGCTATACCCAGCACGTCATTGTATATCCGCGTTATCTCCGCCGTCAGTCTGTCGTAGCCCCGATGGGCCGCGTTTCCAAAGACGCCAATTTCAATGTAGGCAACGGGCTGACTGTCATCACCCCTGAGATAAAAATGAAAATTATCCTCAAAACCAATCATGAGATACTCCTCACTCTCGCCGGGGGCAAGCTCTATGGCCTTCCCAAGACGGGATTTTATCTGAAGTTCCCGCTCCCTGGATACGGATACGTTCACCCTGGACATAAGAAACGGCATTGGTTATTTTCCCTCCCACTCTTTCACGAGCTCCAAAATATCGTCCGCAAGCTCCTGCTCCTTCTGCTGGTAGGTATGGCCGGTGTGCTCAAGAAAGATGAGCCTGTTCTCCTTCGCCGTCGGCATGTGGTCGTTGATATTGCTCAGGAAGCCCGCGGGGTCCCCGTAGGTGAAGTTGTCGTAGGTCCCGATCACCAGCGCCCCGGTGTGCGTTATCTGGGACACCTCGGAGAAATCCCCGTCCCGCTCCACATGAACGTTGTTGAGCATCGACGTGAAGAGCCATTGATACGCCGTGTCCGCCACGCAGGGAATCCAGCCCAGAAGGCAGAAGGGCAGGCGCTTTTGCCCGTCCCCCCGGGCCACCTGTTCACGGACGGTCCTTTTCTCCGCTTCCGTGACGCCTCCCGTCAGGTACGTCAGGTTGGCCGGGCTGAACAGGATAAAACGCTCCACCCGTTTGTCATGGTGCCGCGACAGGTAGTAGATGACCTTGTTGGCCCCCAGGGAGTGACCGGCCAGGATGACGTGCCGGTATCCAGCCTCTTTCGCGAAGTCCAGATACGCCTCAATGTCCTCATCCGTGTTGTTAAAGTCCTCGTTCCACGAGCCAATCAGCTCCGGCCTGCCCGTCCTGACGTTGAACGTCCGAATCTCGCCGAAGGCGTCGCAGGTCTGCGCGTAGATAAAATCCACCCCGCCCGCAGTCAGCGTGTCGCCGATGTTGTAATAGAACGGATTGGAATAGAAGTTCCCGTGAATCCCCGTGATGGCGATCACAACCGTGTCCGCGCCCCCCGCGGGGAACAGCGCGCCGTTCAGCACCGTGCCGCGCCTTGTGGGGACATTCAGCTTTTCCACGAGACCGCCTTACCCCTTTCTGAACACGCAGCGGTGAGCGCGCGACGAGTAACACTGGTTGCAGGAGACGCACCTCGACTCTGCGGCCCCGCCCTCCCTCAGACGATTGGGAAGGTCCGGCTCGCAAAGCAGCGGCCGCGACAAGGAAAGAAGCTCTATCCTTGTTTGGTTCAGGATATTCTCCATCGTGTCCAGGCTCCGCAGGCCGCCCACCAACATGACGGGCACGTTCGCCTCCTCCGCGAGCCTCGCCGCGAACTCCGCGAAGTACGCCTCGTTGACGTGGGGCTTGATTCCCCCAACGGAGGTTCCGTTGCCGCTGACCTCGATGGAGTCGATACCCGCGTCCGCCAGCATCCTGCATATCGCGAGGCTCTCTTCCTCGTCCAGCCCGCCGTAGGTGAAATCGCTGCTGTTGATCTTCACCGTCACGTGCAGCTCCGGGGCCTTTTCCCAGATGCCGCGCAGGATCTCCAGCAGGATGCGCGTCCGCTTCTCCGTCGAGCCCCCGTAGGCGTCCTCCCGATGGTTCGCAGCGGGGCTGATGAACCGGCTCAGAAAGAAAAAGTGCGCCGCGTGAATCTGCACGCCGTCAAACCCCGCCCTCCGCGCCCGGACCGCCGCCCCGACAAACAGCTCGATAACGTGTCGAATTTCGTCCGCTTTCATCCTGTCCGGCTCCACCTGTACGTTCCCCTCCGGCCTGTAATACGCGCCAAGGGCGAGCTGCGCGACAGCCGGGCAGCCCTCCCGGTGAATGATGTCCGTCAGCCTTTTGTACTGCGGGATTAAATCATCGCTGGAAAGACGCATCATCCCCCCGAAATAAAAATCGTTGGAGGCCACGCTGGTGAAGCCCGTGATGACGGCCCCCACGCCGCCCTTCGCCAGCTCCTCGTATATCCCGTAAGTCTCCTCCGTGAGGCTCTCGTCCGGCCGGGCGATGCCCTCCCAGGTGGCGGAGCGCACCAGCCTGTTCTTCATGTTCAGGTTCTTCAGCCTCACCGGCTCAAATATCCTCTTCATTCCTTCCACCCCCGCCATTCCGTTTTGCAAATCGTTTAAGGCGATATTATAATGACTTGCAGGGAAAATAAAAGTATGAAGAAATTTCTGTGCCGCTATATTTTATAGAGTATAGGAGGCTGGAGACCATGGGAAAGAAGCCGCTGCCGGAGGACGAAAACATCTATGATACGCTGTGTCCTATTCTGTACGCCATGAAGGTGATAGGGCAGAAATGGAAGCTGCCAATCCTGTGGTACATCGCGGACGCGGAGGGCCAGACGCTGCGCTACAAGGAGCTGGAGCGAAGGGTCGTCGGCATCACCGCGACGATGCTGACCAAGTGCCTGAAGGAGCTGGAGACGGATAATTTAATACATAGGGAACAATACAGCACCATCCCGCCCACAGTTGAGTACAGCCTGACGGAGCGCGGCAGGACGCTGATCCCCGCGCTGGAATCCGTGTATCAGTGGGCGGAGGGGCAGATGAAGGGAGGCAAGCCAGACACGCTGACATGAGGACCTGAGCGGCGTATGCGCGCCCTTGCTGTTTATCGGGGAGGCCGGTTTACAAAAGCGCTCCGGGTTTGGACACGCCGGGCAAAGTCGGGATGAAGGCGTTTCAGCTTGCTCCCCCCACACCGCGAATGTATAATTTTACGGTAATATTAGATTGGCGAGTAATTCGTTTGACGCCGCCGGACAAGTATTTTTGGCGAGGTCTGATCGAGGTGGGAAAGTGATGCTTGAGAAGTCGATACGAGAACTGATTAGCGACAAAATCCAAAAGTTGGGACGTTCTGATCTCTTCCGTGCTCCCCTCGTAGGGTATTCTCGCGCGGATGATCCACGTTATCAGCGGTTAAAGACTACTGTCGGCGAATGGCACGAAAATCCCACAGAGCTCTTCTCCATGGCAGTCAGCGTCATCAGCTATTTCGTCCCTTTCACAAAGCCGGTAGCCCGCTTTACCAGGGAGAGCGGGCAAATTCCTGCGATCTGGGGCGAGGCCTACGCCGTCATCAATCCCTATTTTGATGAAGTGAACTCCGCGATAAAGGGCTATCTTGAGGACAAAGGTTTCCCATCCTTTACCATCGCGGCTACGCACACCTACAACGAGGCTGATATGAAATCCATGTGGTCGCACCGCAGCGCCGCGGCCATCGCGGGGCTTGGCACGTTTGGCGCAAACAGAATGTTGATTACGCCCAGGGGAGCGGCTGGAAGGTTCAGCACGGTATTGACCGCGGCGCGTCTCACCCCAACACCGCCCGTGGCAGAGGAAATGTGTCCGTACAAAAGGGACGGCTCCTGCGGCCTCTGCTTCAAAATCTGCCCTGTCCACGCGCTTCATTCAGACGGGATCGACCGTTTTGCCTGCCAGGCGGAGACGAGGAAAAACGAGAAGCTCATCAAGGAAAGCACAGGGCTTTCTCAGGCGGACGTCTGTGGGAAATGTATCAGCGTGTGTCCTTACGCCTATATCGACTGACTGGCACGGTTGGCGCGAAAGCAGGGACTTGAAGATGCCGCTAAAGCCTTTGTTAAAATCGCCATTCAGGGAGCGGGACACACACCTGTTCTTAATGTTGATCAAGTAAAGCGGAGGTCCAGGGCAAGAAAATGGGGAAAATCTATCAGGTCTACGGGCAGGACGCCCACGTTATGACGAAGAAGCTGCTTGAGGCGTCAGACGCGATCAAGTTAGTCCCACAGGATGGTTCTATCGCTTTGAAACCCAATCTCGTAGTCGCCGGAACGCCGGACAGCGGGGCCACGACTCACGCCGGCGTTCTCAGCGGCGCTATCGAATATTTCAGGGATAACGGAGTAACGGACATCAGCGTTATCGAGGGGAGCTGGGTTGGTGACGATACAATGCGCGCCATGCACAGGGCCGGATACGATATGGTGTGTTCAAAATACGATGTCCCGTTTTTCGACCTTAAAAAAGACAGGACGAGGAATATTGAAACGGCCATAGGGCCTGTTCCTGTCTGCTGCCGGGCGCTGGATGCCGGGCTGCTGGTGAACTTGCCGGTATTGAAAGGACACTGTCAGACCGTCATGACCTGCGCCCTTAAAAACCTAAAGGGATGTCTGCCGGATGGGGAGAAGCGGCGATTCCATTCGTTGGGCTTGACCCGTCCCATCGCGGCGCTGGGCGCGGCCTTAAAGCCCAGGCTGACCATCGTGGACAGCCTTTGCGGTGACTTGGACTTTGAGGAGGGCGGCAAGCCGGTACAGACAAACAGGATGTATCTGGGTATGGATGCCGTACAGTTGGACGCCTACGGATGCAGCCTGATGGGGCTGCCCCTGAAGAGAGTCCCCTATGTCGAATTGGCGGAAAAATATGGCGGCGGCAAGGCAAGTTTCTCTGAGCGGGACGTTGTCAGCCTCAACGAGCCAAGCGATGCGGCGCCTTACCCTAAGCCGTCCGGCATTGTGGCAAACTTGACAAAGCGAGTGAAACAGGACAGGGCCTGCTCCGCCTGTTTCGCAGCCCTTGTCAGGGCGTTGTACGTCAGCGACACCGAACGGAGCAGGGAAATTTGTATCGGTCAGGGGTGGCGCGGCAAGAGCTTTAATGGCCTTGGAATTGGGAACTGCTGCATCGGGGCGAAGGAGTACGTTCCGGGATGTCCTCCGGCAGCGTCGGCCATTGTGGAGGCATTAGACTCTTAGAGGCTTATTTGAAAGGGAAACTGCTGGACGCTGTTGTTTTGCAGCCTCTGCACGGGAAAGGCGGACCCGGAGGCCCGCCTTTTAAATTTTAATGATGCGCTTTAATGCTTGACCTGCGTCTTTTTGAAGCCGCCTGAAAGGGCAACGGCACAACTTGGGATAATCCGATAAAGCCCGCCGGCAAAGCGCAGACGCCTTGTAAACAAATTCATCTCCCAGTTGGGAAAACCCGCAATGAAAACTCCAATAAAGGAACAGCCTTAGGTTGTCAAACTACAGTGTTATAACGAGAAACGCGTTGTGCCCAGGCGGCATCCGGCCCATAAGGGACGGCAATTCCCCGCTCTTTCCCGCTTGGTTACTTCGGCCGCCTGTAATAGTTCATCAGGCACCCCGCCTTCAGTGTATCCCTCTCCTCCCGTGTCAGGCTGTCCAGCGTGCAGGTTATTGTCCTCGCTGTGATGGCCGCCGCGCCGGAAGCCTTCAACCGCTCGATAACCTGTTCCGGCGGCGTCTCTGGCGGAACGTTCAGGAGGATAAGATTTAACTCGCTTGCTCCGCCCTCAAGAATGTCGAGGATATTTTCAATGTAAAGATACCCACCAACAGGCAGTTCCAACTTTGCCTCCGTCCGCAGCGGCAGCAGGCCCCAGTTGATGCAGTTGGACCGATACCGCTTTGTGGAGTATTCATTGGCTAGGTTGGCAAAGCCGCCCAGCACCTTTTGGCAGCTCGCGGCCTGTTCGCGGGAGGAACCATCGCCAATCTGATTGCTCACCATCAGGGAGCCAAAGGACACCTCCCCGTCCCCCTCGTTAATCTTTATCGCGTGATCACGAATCGCCTTCGCCCTGCCGGCGTATTCCGGGTCACGGCTTATCAGGGTGTAGCCGGAGAGCTTCTCCGGGTTGGAGCGGTAGGAGGACGCCTCGCCGGATGGAATCAGCTCATCGGTGGTCACGGAACCCTGATAGGCTCCCGCGACTTGCAGAAGGAGGTTTTTCTTCAACGAGGGCATTTCCGGCCAATCCGCGATGTTGGGCCCCATAATCAGCACTTCCTGCGGATTCGCGTGGCCATAGTTATTGAACACCTGGTTCTCATAAATCTTCCGGTTAAAGCCCGCCTTGAGGTCCCGATAGGTCACGTCCAGCTCCGTTGCCGCCGTCAGCCGTCCACCATTCCGCACCGTCGCGGCGATGCTCCGCGCGTCCATCAGACACACGGCGGCCATCTGCCCCTGTCCCGGCTTGGCTCCCTCGCGGGTCGGATAGTTCCGCGTCACGTGGCGGATGCTGAGCTGATTGTCCGCGGGAACATCCGTCACACCAAAGCATGGGCCACATATTGTGGGACGCATCGTCACGCCCGCTACGGCAAGCTCCGAGGCGACGCCCGTGTTCATCAGTTCCTCCATCACGGGGAGGCTGGCGGGGTTGATGTGCAGGCTCAGTCCGGTCCCGGCAATCCCGTAACCCTGCAAGCAGGGGATTTGAGTTCCCTTCAGAATATCGGCCATCGCCACGATGTTCTCAAAAAGGCCGCCCGCGCACCCGGACACCAGCGCTTGATCGGGATAAAACCCCGCAAGGTCGTCGCGGATATGGTTCATAATGGAGAAGGGCCGTCCGTGCTGCCCCTTTATCTTTTGTCCTTCCTTCTGCACCCGCGCGAGGATGTCCGTCATGTTCTCCTGAAATTCGCGTATCGGCATGGCGTTGCTGGGGTGGAAGGGCAGGGCGATCATGCACTCAATTTTGTCCAAATCCACCTCGATCATTCCATCGTAGTACGCGCCGTCCTGCGGCGACAGTTCCTCGTACTCCTCCTCGCGGCCGTGGACGCGCAGGTATTCCCGCGTCTTTTCGTCCGTACGCCAAATGCTGGACAGGGCCGCGCTCTCCGTCATCATCACGTCGACGCCCATGCGGAACTCCATGCTGAGATTTGAAATACCGTCCCCAATGAACTCCAGCACCTTGTTTTTGTTAAAACCGTTTGCGAAGGTCCTGGAGATAATCGCAAGCGCAACGTCCATCGGGCCAACGCCGGGCCGCGGCGCCCCCGTCAGCTTGACGGCGATAACCGGCGGATAGGCGATGTCGTAGGTCTGGCGCAGAAGCTGTTTCACCAGTTCCCCGCCCCCCTCGCCAACGCCCATCGTCCCCAGCGCCCCATAGCGGGTATGGGAGTCGGAGCCGAGGATCATCTTGCCGCAGCCCGCCATCATCTCCCGCATATACTGATGAAGGACGGCCCTGTAGGGCGGCACAAAAATCCCCCCGTACTTCTTCACATTGGAAAGGCCGAACACATGGTCATCCTCCGCGACGGTTCCCCCGACGGCGCACAGCGTGTTGTGGCAGTTTGAGAGCACGTAGGGGAGCGGGAACTCCGTAAGCCTTGAAGCGCGCGCCGTCTGCAAAATATTGACGTAGTTATTGTCCGGCGAGACCAGCGCGTCAAAGCGCAGCCGAAGACGCCCCATGTCGCCTGAAACATTGTGCTCCCTCATAATGCGATAGGTCAGGGTTTTCTTTAGGCCCTCCGCTGCGTCGCCTGCGGGAGCTGTGTCACCGCGCTTGTCCAGAAAGACTCCCCGTTCTGTCAGTTTTATCATTTCTGCCACCCCTCATTTAAGTAATCGCTCACGCCGCGGAGTGGATTTAACCTGCTTCACGGCCGTTTACAGCGTTCCAAAACTCCTCAACCGCGCAGCGCGGGCTGGAATAAACCTGGGCGTGCCGCGTCGTGAGCCCCTCCGCCGCGCCGGACATTGAAATCTGTGCCAGAATGATTTTATCGTATTTCTCATCGAGCTCGGTTATCTTCCCGCGAATAAGGCGGTTGCTCTCCTCCAAATTGCCGGCCTGAATCGCCCGGAAAGCGTCAGAGAGTGTGAACATATCCGCCTCCTTCTTTGCGCCGTTCCTCCCGCAACAGATGAAATATTCGTTGCGCGTGATCTCCACGGTTCCCTCAAAGGTGCAGAGAATCGCCGTCTTTCCGGGCCGCATGGAGGCCTGATCCAGCATGGTCGCGTCCGCACAGATGACGGGGATGGAAAAGAGCTGCCGCAACGCGGTCTGATAGGGCGACATGACGGTGCAGGTCAAGATGACGCCCTCCGCGCCGTCCCGGCAGGCGTTGACAATCATGTCCAGCACCCGTCCCATCGTGTCGTCCGTAACCCCGCCGTCCTTGTTGATTTTCTCAAGAAGATAACCGTCAAGATAGGGAACCGCTTTGAGAAGCGGCTCGTTTTTTCTGAGATAGTTCATCATGGGGCCTACCGCGTTGAGCGTCGTATTGATGAGCGCAACGGTTCTTTTTTGTCCTTCTGACATATCCGTCTGCCTCCCTTATGCTTTTGTCATTTCCACGGCCCGCTCAAAGAAGTCCACCTGTCCAAATCCGCCTGATTTCAACACCAGACGGAGCCTTGGATTTTCCACCGGCATCATGACAGGGACTCCCGGGGCTACGCTGCGCCCGATATAAAACGCCTGATAGCCCAAAGCCTTCGTCACCGCTCCCGATGTCTCCCCGCCCGCTGAGATAATGCGCGTATACCCCTCGCCCACCGCGTTAGCGGCAATCGCTGATAACGTGGATTCGATGGCCTCCGCCACACGTTCACGCCCTAAACTTTGGCTTTGCCTCATCTCCTCCGGCGGCTGTGAACTGAAGACGAGCGGGCTGTCACCATGCCCCCTTATCCATTCCATGACTGTTTCAGCCGTCTGTTCCCCGTTGATGAGCTTTTCGGGGACGAGCCTGAGGCCATCGTGCGCCTTTTGATACTCCGAAATCTGTTCAAGGGTGATTTTTGAGCAGCTCCCCGCAAGCAGGAGTGCTTTTCCCCCCTGCGGGGAGGCGGATATCCGGGAGGGTATGCCATGTCCGCCCATACCACGCATGTGGGCGTAACGCCTCCCCACCGCGCCGGCCAGACCGGAACCACCGGTGAGGAAAGGCAGTTCTCCAAAAACCGCCGCGATTAAATCTCCGTGTTCCTCCTCATAATAATCCGGGACATAGCACCATCGGCCGCTGCCGCTGTTCCCAGGCTTTTCCAGTTTTCTCCCGTTGTCCCTGACCGCGGTCATTTCAGCCGCGGTCAGGATAAACGCCCGGCATTCAGACTGCTTCTCCATCAATCTTGTGACGTCCGAGTCCCGCATGGGCGTCAGGGGATGGTCCTTCATGGGGCTTTCAGCCAGAGGAACGCCGTTCACATAGAGGATCCCGTCGCGGACGGTCCTCCCATTGACAGGCAGCGCGGGGCACAACACCGTATAATCCAAGCCATAACGTTCCAGCACCGCGTCCACCACGGGACCGATGTTCCCTTTTTCCGTGGAATCAAACGTCGCGCAGTACTTGAAATAAAATTGCCGCGCCCCCTGTGACTTGAGCCATGAGAAAGCGTCGAGCGTCTGTTGGACCGCGTCCTGCGCGGGGATCGTCCTCGTCTTCAGCGCGACGACAACCGCATCGGGACGGCGCTCCAGGTTCGCTAATTCATCGGGAATTTCATTGCACAGGACGACGGAAAGCCCTGCCTCCGCCAGGAACGAGGCCGCGTCCGAGGCTCCCGTAAAATCGTCCGCCGCGACGCCAAGGAAAAAAGATTTGCCGTTCATGCAAATCTCTCTCCTCTGAGGACGTTCCTGCTTTGTTTATAATATCCGCCCTCAAGGAAATCCCTCACCATGCTGCCCGGCACTTCCCGCAGCGAGAGGCCGCCCATTTGCGCCATGATATTCATCTTGCAGAGGTTCTCCGTGACCTCCAGCGCGCTGCGGCACTCCTTTAAGTTTTGGTCATAGACCAGAATACCATGATTGCGCATCAGAATAACGCGGGTCTGTTCGCAAATATCAGCCACAGCTTGCGACAGCTCTTTTGAGCCCGCATGACAGTAGGGGATGTACTTTACGTTTTCGTCATAATACATGGATTCGATAAACAGATTGGTCTTGACCTCAAAGTCACAACAGGCGCAGAACGTGCTGTAAAACGGCGAGGCATGGAGCACCGCTTTCACCGATGGGCACCTACGATAGACCTCAAGGTGCATACGCATTTCTTTTGACGGTTTGCGTCCCTCAAGGACAACTCCATCCAAGGTTACAACGCTGATGTCCTCCTCCTTAAGAGCCCCTATGACCGTCCCGCTCGCCGTGATATATACCCGGTCCTTGTCCCGCGCGCTTATATTTCCAGAGGTCCCCCAGGTCAAATTTTTTTCCATGACCCATTTCCCGGTTTCCATGATTTCCTGTTTCACATAAACCCCCCGCTTTTAATTTCATAAAATTGAAGAGGAAGGCGAAGGGTCAAGCCCCCCGCCTCCATTTATTGCCATGACGCCTATAGGCGCCCAACTACTTAAGGAGGTCGTTTCAGCTTCAGGCGTTCTCAATTTTCCTCGCGATAGCCTCGGCATAGCTGGAGCAGGTGGCCTTGCCCCTCAGGTCGGGCGTGACATATCCTTCCTTCATTGTGTCCAAAATGCCGTTTTCCATCAATTTGGAAACTTTTTCGAGTTTATCATCTCTGTAGCGCTGCGCAAGCCAGTCAAACATCATGGACGCCGAGAGCATCAGTCCCGTGGGGTTGGCGATGTTCTTGCCGGCGATGTCCGGCGCGCTGCCATGCGCCGCCTGAGCCATGCACTGGCGATCGTTCGTATTGATGCCGGGCCCAAGGCCAAGGCTGCCTGTCAGCTCCCCGGCAAGGTCCGATACAATGTCTCCAAAGAGGTTCGAGCAGAGGATAACGTCAAAATCCTGAAGGTGTCGCACCAGATGAGCCGTCATCGCGTCGATGTGGAAGTCGTCAATGCGAACTTCGGGATAAAACTCCGCGGCGATCTGCTTGGTCGTGGAGCGGAACATCTCGCCGGCCATCTTGACGACGTTGGCCTTGTGAACGATGGTCAAATGTTTCTTCCTGCGCATGGCGCACTTCAACGCCTCATGCGCGATGCGCTCCGTAGCCCTTCGCGTGACGACCGAGGTGGAGATCACCATATCCGGCGTGGGCATAAACTCGCCATAGCCCCTGTACATATTCCTATCAGGCAGGAACCCCTCCGAGTTCTCGCGGAACACAACCACGTCGGCCTCGCCGACATGACTGGGGACCCCTGGATAGGTACGGGCGGGCCTCATATTGGAATAAAGGTCGAAATAATGGCGCATCGTCCCGCTGGGATTGAGCTTTTCAAACTGCTCTTTCGGATAAGCTGCGCTGTCATGCGGGGCGAATACCCAGCCGTGAACATCCTTCAGTCCCTCTTTCGTGACCTCCGGAACGGGGTCGCCATACTTCTGGATCCCCTCCCAGCCCATTGGAAAGACAGGAAACTCGCACTCCACTTCGGCCTTTTTCACGGCCGCTTTCATGATGACCTCTGTCGCCTTGGTGATCTCCGGGCCGATCGCGTCGCCGTAAAGCAATCCAATTTTGTAGACCATGATGTACCTCCCCGACTGATTTTATTCTTGATGGTGTTCATTATAGTCAGGGGCTCTCCTCTTGTGAAATGCGCAGATTATCATAAGATTATGTGCGTTTCTTCATAACCTGGCTTTGCCAGGCCCGCGGCAAGCGGGCGCCTCCATGCTCCGCCGCTGGCACCCTGTGCCCGTGGGTACAGGACCTTCGTGCCCGTCGCCGTGAACGATGAAATCAGCCCCATGGCGTGAGTGATCCAATGTAGAAAAACTCAGAGGATATATCTGGTAAAATAAAAAGCAGAACCCATATGAAAAACGGGAGGCCCTATGGAATTTAATAAGCTGCAATATCTCTTAAAAGTGGCGGATATTGGAAATTTCACGAAAGCGGCTGAAGATTTATACATGACACAGCCCGCCCTCAGCCATCTTATCTCCAAACTGGAAAGGGAAGAGGGCATAAAAATTTTTGACCGTTCCTCAAATCCCATCACTCTAACCTATGAGGGAGAATTTTATATCGAAACGGCACGACAGATTTTAGCGCTGAACAATCAGCTCCAGCAGGACCTGGCGGACATCACCTCCGGGAAAAAGGGGCGGCTGACCATAGGAATTCCTCCGGCGAGAGCCGCCTTTATGCTGCCTCAGTTTTTGCCGGAATACGCGCGGAGGTATCCTGACATCCAACTCTACACGGTGGAGCACAACTCCCGGCAGCTGCGGGAGGACGTTCAGAGAGGGGATGTTGATTTTGCGATACTGCCTGTCCTTCAAGGATTTGAGAATTTTGACAAGATAAATCTATATGAAGAGGAGCTGTTCCTTGTCGCTAAAACGGGCTCTCTGCCGGAGGAATCTTGTCTTCATCTCCCCAACGGTGAAAGCGTCATTCGGCTTGAATGTCTGAGAAACGAGCCGTTTATTTTGCTTAAACATGGGCATGGTATGCGTTACGCGCTGGACGTGTTGTTTGATTACAACGGGTATAAGCCGAAGATTGTTATGGAAACGACGAACAACGAAACGGCCCTGGGGTTGGCGGCTGCCGGGATGGGGCTTGCGGTTGTCCCATTCATGACGGTGGAGCCGCTGCGGAATGTTTTGCCTATAAAGGCGTATAAAATTTCCGAGGCGGGCATGAAATGGACTGTCGCGGCAATTTTAAGACTCAACGCCTGTCTCAGCGTTCACACCAGGGATTGTATTGACCTTATGCGGGAGATCTTCAAATCCCAGGCCAGCGGCCGGTGACAGACGGGCGCCTTCGTGTCCGTCGCCATGAGCGGCTCGACAGGGGGGTGTTGGCTTATGAGCCGCAAAACATAGGGACGCCAGGGGAGAGGAGATTCCGGATCTTCGATATTGACACGCGGGACGAATGGCGATGAAAACAGCGCGTCCTCACCGCGGATATGCAGGGAAATCTCTCTTACCTCCGCATTGATATTGGAGGGCGTAATTCAATAGATGTTACGGTGAACAACGACAACCGGAACGTTATGGCGGCCACGCTTCGGGGGGGACAATTTACACGGGGTCAAGACAAGAGACGCCTTGCTGGGGGGCAGCATAGCCGCGTATACATTCGAGGGCAAGGAGAAGGGGAAAGTTTCGGGCACTCACCCGTTCTTGCCAGGGGAGGACGCCGAGGTCCCTTTATTTCCTCTGCAGGCTTAGATTATCTGACAGACCTTTTTCAAATTCACTCTGTCCGCTTCTTCAACATTTCCCAACTTTTTACCTTCGGCAGTATTATGCCAGTTTCCCGCATCTCGGCAATAGTGGCTTCCTGGCGAAGCCGCTTATCCAACGCCCTCTCCATAACGGGTTCCGCTTCTTCCGGTCTAAGGACACATACGCCGTTCAGGTCGGCGATGATAAAATCACCCGGATTGACCGTGACGCCGCCGCAGCTGACCGGTATATTGATAGCGCCCACGCCGCTCTTTAGTGCTGTGCCGCATGTGACGCCCCTCGCAAAAATGGGGAAACCAGCCTCTCTGCATCCTTCAATATCCCGAAACGCGCCGTCAATCACAACCCCTTCCGCCCTCAGCATCGCGGCGCATATGCTTCGATGATCTCCCCAATAGCTGCAATCGCAGTTACCTTTACCGGCTATTACAAGGATATTCCCCTCATGGAGATGGAGTATGGCGTCCGCTACAATTCCGCCTTCACCACTGGGAACGTCTACCGTGACCGCTGTGCCGGCAATCGTGTTTTTTCCTAT
This sequence comes from Fretibacterium sp., assembly GCA_017476945.1. Classification (GTDB taxonomy): domain Bacteria; phylum Synergistota; class Synergistia; order Synergistales; family Aminobacteriaceae; genus JAFUYV01. The sequence continues at coordinate 16,220 of JAFUYV010000143.1, read as the reverse complement.
GTATCTTTGAATCTGATGAGACATAGAATGATACAATCCTGCCCCGTCACAAAGTTCCGGCGTTGAAAACTTTGCAAGTTTTTGCAGAAGCTCCCTGATTTTATCTTCTGTCATAATCATTCCCCCCGTCCGACGAAATTAAAGCCAGACAACGCCATTATGTTGAGTATATCACCCCTGATGATTTTGTCCGGCCTCCTCTTCGATTGTCTGTCAAATCTCGATGTCCAGATCCAAGATATCTTCATAGATCTTCCCCTCGGTATTACACTTCGCATAATATTCTAAGTGCTGCCCTTTAAGCATTCTCGGCAGCCATAAAGGATAGTCTACACTCATCTGATTGTACTTCAGCCTCTTCAGCGGCATCCAGACCGGTTTCTTTTGTGGTCTTCCCTTCAGTTCTCCGGAGAAATTTCTTGCGATATAGACGTGGAAGCGTATGTCCATATCCGGCATGACAAAATTCAACCTTCCCATGTAGTCTGGCTCATCGCACGTCAGTCCCGTATCCCTTTTGAGCGTCCTTGCAGCAGCGACGCTCCTATTTTCCTGAGATTTTATCTCTCCAATCACACCGGAATACTTTCCGGGCTGCTTGGGCATATCGACATGGTCAATCAACAGCACATTTCCCTGGCGGTCGAAAGCGAACGCGATAACAAACTCCCGGTCGGGCTTCCAGCCAATCCAGGCCTTTTTCCTCTCCTCGTTCTCCCTTCGTATCCGCTCCTCTTGCGGGATTTTCCTCGCCTCAGGATGTTTTTCTTCATAGCAGGCGGCGCAAAGATGTTCGTCGCAGGAAAGAAATTCCGTGATGCTCAGTCTCCTGCCACAATTTTGACAGCGTCCCTGAAATGGAAGTATCGTGCGGCGGAACACGACTGCGATCACAAGGAAAGCCGCAGGGACAATAAACGCCATACTGTCGGGAAGGCGCGAGGTGTAGACGAGATAATAATCCGCCCAGATAATGGCTGAGAAAATAGTAAGGCTCAAAACCGCTCTTGCCTTCTTTTTGCTTTTGGTTCCCTGACGAGTCAGGCTGAAGAAAAGCAATCCGGCAAAAAGCAGAAAAAAAATATATCCCTCCACTACTCCTTGTACAAAGCCCCGCATCGTTCCTCCCCATGAAACTCAATAACCCCCCGGAAGGCGCCTGCGGAGGAGCCTCCAAGGGGTTTTGCCCGCGACAGCACGGATAACCCGCTCGCCGTTCACTCAATGACCATAACGGATACGCCGTCAGGGATAGCTGTGACCGTCGCGTCCTTCTTGCCGACAATTCCTTCCGCGATCCCCATCGCTTCCTCAAGGGAATGAGCCGGAATCATGTGCAGCCCCTTGACCATTTCATCCGGGGCGTCCGAAAGATAGACCACGGAAGCCCTCTGAAGAACCCGGATAAATATCTGCGTCTGCCACTGATCCGGAACAGTCTCATTCCTTCCCCTGGAGAGGAAGAGGGCTAGCGTCTTCTCGATATCGGGTTCGTCCGCCATCTGATGGTAGAAATGCTCTCCGCCGTGGCCATCGTCGCTCTTTGCCATCATGATGATCACGCCGCCGGGCCTCACGGTGGCTTCCGCGGCCGTCATGCCCTTGACCGCCTGATAAATGTTCTGATCCAGCGGATAACCGCCGTTGGTGGTGAGCACGATGTCCGCAGGCCTTGCCTCAACCTTGCAGAGAGAGGAGAGGAACGCGCAGCCGGCCTCATGCGCTTTCTCCATGTCACCCGCGACCGCGAAGATTGCCTTTTTTTCAGCGTTGATGACAACATTGCAGATGAAAGCAAGCTTTGCCCTTCTCGCTGCCCACACCATATCCTTATGAATCGGGTTGCCGGAGAGCAGACCGGTCCTTGCGTGCGGATCCGCGATAAACTCGGAGCAGTGATTCGCCATCACGGTCGTCCGAGATGCGATGCCGGGAAGAATTGACTTTCTCGCGCCGGAAAAGCCGGCGAAGAAATGGGGCTCGATAAACCCCTCAGCGCAGACAAGATCAGCGTCAACGACGAGCTGGTTAATGATCAAATCGCCTCCGCTGGGGAGCGTCCCAATATGGACAAGCGGAGACTTGTCACAATCATGGACGACGATTTTCTCCTTAGCCACAATCTCCTCGCCAAACTTGCCTATCAGCTCCTCTTTTGTGGTTCCTCTGTGACATCCGGTGCTGATCAGAATGGTGATATCCGCACCTGGATTTCCCTTGCGAATCTCCCGGAGCATTGGAGGAACAATGACCTTGCTGGGAACCGGCCTTGTGTGGTCAGAAGCAATTAAAACAACCTTCTTTTTCCCCTTCGCAAGTTCGGAAAGCTTAAGGCTTCCAATGGGATTCGCAAGAGCGTCTTCCACAAGGGAAAGGGGATCCTTTTCCGCGACATAGTGATGAAGATTAGAAACCAGAACGCCTTGTATGCGTTCATCGGCAATCTCAAGTTTTAAAAACTCCCTTCCATAGGGGAAAGATAGCTGCATCTTCATCATCCTCCAATTTCATTTATAACAGATGATAATCATTGCGTAAAGGAAACGGCTAAGGCTGTTAGCGCGGACAGGCAACAGCCTTAGCCATCGTTAAAAGCTTATAACTTCATCAGTTTGCGGATTCCCCATCATCCACATCCTCAGAAGCGAGAGGAAGATCGTAGTTGATCAGGCCCTTTCTCTCCTCGTACTTGTAAAGCGCGTTGACAACGAAGGGGGTGACAAGGGCGGTCACAATTACGGAAGCGGCACACTGCGCGGTCGCGCCCGCGGCGTAAGGCTCCCAGGTGGGGTCAACGGCCGCAATCGCGGCAGGGGTCGCGACGGAGTTGCCCGCGGACGTGCCCACCGCGGCGCCGACGGCGCAGCTTCTCCTGTTCTCCTTCCTGACCAGGAGCTTGTAGATGAAGTAGGAGGGGATGCCGGTCCAGAGAACGGTGAGAAGGCCGAGCAGGAGGCCGGGCATCCCGGCAGTGATGAGGGTATTGAAGTTCATGCCCGCGCCAAGCGGGAAGGCGAAGAGGAAGATGGAGATCATCATTCCCGGCTTCAGCAAATCGCGAATCTTGTTATCCAGGTTGCCCAGGATCATCCCCACGATGATGGGGAAGATGCAGGCGAACAGAGTCATGAGCGGGATGGTCGCCACGCCGGTGAGCCCCATGAACAACATCTCGTAGAAGGGGCCATCATTGGAGGAGATGACGGCGACAGCACCGACGTCGGTCTTGGTTCCATACTTGGTGGCAAGGGCCGTATAGAGGCCGCCGTTGGAGTTGGACATACAGCCAATCATGGCGAGAGGCGTCATGCCGAGGACAACAGCGCCCGGGCCGCCAACCTTGGCCAGGAGCACGCCAAGGGAAACGCCGAAGAGGACCTTGCTGGTGTTCAGGACAATCCCCTTCCAGAGAGACTGTCCCGCACTCTTAAACTGAATCTGCGCGCCTGAGCAGAAGAACAAAGTCGCGATCAGGGCGTTGGCCCCATTCTTGAAAAGGGCGGTCGTAAAGCTGCCGATTTGAAGAAAATCAGGGCACAGCGAGTTCACGACAACGCCAAGAAACAGAGGAACGACCATGACACCACCAGGTATCTTGTTAATGGTATCCCAAATCGGGACGTTGCCGAGTATCGCGCGTTTCTGTTCGCTCATAGCGACCCCTCCTTATTGTGTTGTTAACTCTCTGGGAATTGACTGGTGAAGTCAATATAGCACATGAAGGCCAGATTGGAAAGGGGGCAGACCGGGCTCCACTTTCGAGAGGACATGTCGCGGGCTCGTAAGGCCACTTCTCCGCCGAAGGGATATGTAATTTGGGAACTCTTAAAAGGCCCCTGGATTGTTTTCAAATCTCGGTCTTCGGCCCCCTCAGCCACCCCTGTCCCAGCCTTCGATCGTCCCCCCCGCGACAACGGCGTCCCCGTCGTAGAGCACGACGGCCTGGCCGATGGCCGGGGCGCGCTGGGGCTCGTCAAACATCACCCGCAGCTTCCCCCCCTCCACCGGGGCTGCCGTCGCGAGGACCTCCCGCTGGCGGTAGCGCACCTTTGCCGTCACGCGAGCCGGCCCGTCCAGGGCGGGGACGGAGATGAAGTTGACGTCCTTCGCCGTGACGGAGCGGACGAACAGCCCCTGTTCCCCACAGAGCGTCACCGTGTTCGCCGCGGGGTTGATGGCGGAAACGTAAAGCCGCGCGCCACCAGCAACGCCCAGCCCCCTTCGCTGCCCAATCGTGTAGTGGATGATGCCCTTGTGCCGCCCCAGGACCCTTCCCTCCGGACTGACGAAATCCCCCGGCGGCGATGGCCTCCCCGTGGTGCGCTCGATAAAGGCGGCATAGTCGCCATCGGGGACAAAACAGATGTCCTGCGAGTCGCGCTTGTGCGCGTTGACAAAGCCCCTGGCCTCCGCAAGGGCCCGGACCTCCGCCTTCGTCATCCCCCCCAGGGGGAACAGGGTGTGAGCAAGCTGCTCCTGCGTCAGCATGTACAGCACGTAGCTCTGATCCCGCTCCGAGTCGGCCGCCTTCTTCAGCAGGAAGCGCCCGGAGGCCGCGCGCTCAATCCGCGCGTAGTGCCCCGTGACGATGAAGTCCAGCCCCCGCTCCCGCGCGGCCGAAAGGAGCCCCTCGAACTTCAGGTAGCGGTTGCAGTCGATGCACGGGTTGGGCGTGCCCCCAAGCTCGTAGGTGCGGATGAACTTGTCGATCACCCGCAGCTTGAAGTCCACCATGCAGTTCAGGACCTCGTGGGGGATGCCCAGCAGCGCGGACACGGAGGCCGCGTCGTCGATGTCCCGCTGCGAGCAGCAGGGGCGGCTTGGGCTCAGGCCAACGTCCCCGTTCAGGAACAGGCGCATCGTCGCCCCCACACAGGCATAACCCTCCGCCACCGCAAGGCAGGCGGCGGCGCTGCTGTCCACACCGCCGCTCATGGCGATCAGGGCGCCCCTGCCCATCCTCAGCGCCCTCTATCCTTCGCTCACAGCGCGGGCCTGACGGCCTTCTTCTCCGCCCGGCCAATGGCGGCGATCTTCAGGTGGCGGACGCCGCGGGGGATCTTCACCGTCACCTCGTCACCAACAGTGTGGCCCAGGATGGCCTGGCCGACAGGGCTCCGCTGGGATATCCGCTGCACGGAGGGGTCTCCATGGGGAGCGTCCCCCGTGCTCGACAGCTCCTCGGATCCCACCAGCGTGTAGGTGTAGGTCTTGCCGGGGGCGTCAAGGTCCTCAAGCGTCACCGTCAGGCCGATGGAGACGCGGTTCGTGTCCAGTTTCTCCTCGTCGACGACGCTGACCTTCCCCAGCGTCATCTCAAGCTCAAGGATGCGGCTCTCTACCTTGCTCTGCTCGTCCTTTGCGGCCGCGTACTCCGCGTTCTCGCTGAGGTCCCCGAAGGCGCGTGCCTCCTCAAGCTGCCTTGCGACCTCCTGCCGGCGTACTGTCCGCAGCTGGGTCAGCTCCGCCACCAGATTTTCATAGCCGCTTCGCGTCACCACAACCTGATTATCGCCTTTTTTAGCCAATCTCATGACCTCCTAAAAAGCATTACACGGAGCGTATTCTATCAATTATCGCCTCGCCGGACAATAGACGCGCGTCCGGCGCAGCGCGGTCTCCGCCCTTCTCCCCATAGTGCTTCGGCCCTCCCTCTGCTAAAATAAACGCAAAGGGAAAGTTTTCCTGGTTTCATACCTTTATTGAAATTTATTGAAAGGATGGGGTAATCATGATGCAGGGATTTTCACGAGAGGCCGTCCCCTACGCCTTTGCGGACTCCTCCGCCGAGGCGGTGAACGCGCTCTTCCGCCGGGTGTACCAGTGGATGGCGGCAGGTCTGATCCTGACGGCCGTCGCGGCCTATGCCGTCGCGTCCAGCCCGACGCTCCTGAGGATATTTTACGGGTCGGGTATGCCTCTGGCCGTGGTTGCCATCGTCGAGGTGGGGCTGGTGCTGGGGCTCAGCATGGGTATCAACCGAATCTCCGCCGGGACGGCCGCCGTGCTCTTCACGCTGTACAGCGTCCTGAACGGCATCCTGTGCTCGGCCGTCCTCCTGGTCTACGCGCAGGAGTCCGTGTACGTGGCCTTCCTCTCCACGGCGGGGATGTTCGGGGTCATGAGCGTCTATGGGCTCTACACCCAGCGCAATCTGACCAGCTTCGGCAGCTTCCTCAGCATGGGGCTGTTCGGCGTCATCATCGCCATGCTCGTCAACATGTTCGTGGGGTCCTCGACGCTGGAGTTCACCATCAGCGTCTTCGGCGTCCTCATCTTCCTGGGGCTGACCGCGTGGGACACATGGAAGATCCGTCAGCTCGCATCGGGGCTTGAGGGCGGGGAGGACGGCGCGACGGCGCGCAAGGCCGCTATCATCGGGGCGCTCTCGCTCTACCTTGACTTCATCAACATCTTCCTCTACCTCCTTCGTTTCCTTGGAAAACAGAAGCAGTAAGCCCGGCCTCATCCGGGCTCAGGCTTGTGCGCGGCCGGTGCAGGATCCCCCTGCGCGGGCCGTGTTTAAAGGTCCTCCGCGATGAACAGGGCCGTGTTCCTCGACCGGGATGGCACTCTCAACGTGGACAGGGACTACCTCTACCGGATCGAGGACTTCGAGTTCCTGCCCGGCGCGGTGGAGGGACTGAGGCTGCTTCAGGAGGCGGGTTTTCTCCTGGTGGTCATCACGAACCAGTCCGGCATCGCCAGGGGCTATTACACGGAGGACGACTTCACAAAACTCACCTCATGGATGACCGGGGAACTGCGGCGCCAGGGCGTGAAGCTGGCGGGGGTTTACTATTGCCCGCATTTGCCCGATGGCGCGGTCCCTGAGTATCGCATGGACTGTCCCTGCCGCAAGCCAAAGACAGGGCTCTTTGATCGGGCCGTTCGGGAGCTGGACATCAGCCTCACCCACAGTTTTGCCGTCGGCGACAGGCTGCGGGACTGCGCCGTCTGCACGCCCAGCGGGTGCCGGGGCTTCCTCATCGGGGGCTCCGCTCCCCTGCCGGAGGGGATCCAGCCAGCCACCAGCCTGCTGGACGCCGCAAGGAAGATCTTGCGGGGACAGGGCGCGACCCCCTGATTTTTGCGCCCGTCAAGGTATAATTGAGGAAGCTCATCCCGTACCCACGGGTTCTTTGGAGGTGAACGCGCGCGATGGCTGCGTCTGAGACGCGGGAAAGCATCACAGGACTTCTTCCGCCCCGCCCCGCCGGAATGCACAAGGGGGGAAGGGGGCGTTTGCTCGTGGCGGGGGGTTCCAGCCACTACCCCGGCGCGCCCTCCCTGACTGCCCTCGGCGCGCTGCGCTGTGGCGCGGGGGTGGTGACGCTCCTCTCCCTGCCCGCTGTTTGTTCCGCCTGTGCGGCCCGCCTTCCCGAAGCCGTCTACCGCCCCGTGGAGCGCCTGGAAAGCTGGCTTGATCTGGCACTCAGCGAGGCCCCCTCGTACGCTGCGGCGGTGGTGGGGCCCGGCCTGGAGCGCTCGGACGAGGCCCAGGCGTTCGTCGTCAGGATGTGGGAGCGATGGCCCGGCCCTCTGCTGGTGGACGGGGACGGGCTCTTCGCGCTGGCGGGGCGGGGCGGCAAACTGTCGTCCCGTGAGGACGCCGTTCTGACGCCCCACGAGGGCGAGGCCGCCCGCCTGCTGGGCACGACGGCCAAGGACGTCCGTTCCGGCCGTGAGGACGCGGTGAGAGCGCTGGCGGACCGCTGGGGGGGAGCTGTCCTCCTCAAGGGGCACGGGACGCTCGTGGCCCGCGGGGGCGATGGGACGGTCCACCGCCTGGATTGGGGCGGGCCGGAGCTGGCGGTGCCGGGGTCCGGGGACGTGCTCTCCGGCTGCATCGGGGCCCTGATGGCCGCCGGGCTGGTCCCGTTGGACGCGGCGCTGCTGGGCGGGGCGCTGCACGGTATGGCGGGCGAGCGCCTGGCGAGGGGCGGGGTGGACGGCGTCCTGGCCTCGGAGATCGCCGGGGCTGTCCGCGGCGTCCTTCACGAGCTGAGGGGGGTGGGCGCATGACCCCCCGACGCCAGCGCGTGGATTGGGACGCCGAGATCCGCAAGACGGAGCGCATTCAGCGCCGGGGCCTGATCCTGAGCGGCGTGAGCTTCGCGGTGGCCGCCGCTTTCATCCTCGGCGTGTGGCGCATGGGAGGCGAGGACATTGCCCTTCCACGCAAAGTGGTCTCCGTCCTCTGCTTCGCCGCGGCCTGTCTGGTGTTCCGCGCCGTCCTCCGGCACCGCGCCCGGATGAAGGACCAAGCCTCCGCGCGGAAGGAGCCCCAGGACGGGAAGGGCGCGGAAGGATGACCGGAGAGAGGATCCGGCCCTTTGCCCTGCTCTCCCCCTCGGAGGAGGCCACGCGGGCGCTGGGCCGGGCGCTGGGGCTGGCGCTGTCGCCGGGGGCCGTGGTCCTGCTGGACGGGGACCTCGGCACGGGCAAGACCATCCTGGTCCGCGGCGTGGGGGACGCGCTGGGGGTCTCCGGCGTGCGGAGCCCGTCCTTCACGCTCGTGAACGAGTATCAGGCGCGGGAGGGCCTGCTGCTGGTCCACGCGGACCTCTACCGCCTGGACGCAGGCGGCGCGGAGGCCCTTGGGCTGGAGGACTACCTAAGCCTCTACGATGCGGCCCTGTTGGTGGAGTGGCCCGGCCGGTGGCCCTCCCCCCCGGAGGACGCGCTGCGGATCGAACTCCGCGCCCTGGACGAGGGGCGGCGGCGTTTGCTCTTCCGGCCCCCCTTGGGGAGGGAGGGGGCGCTCAATGCCTCCCATGCCGGGGACGTGGCGGGGAAGGTCCTGGCTGCCGTGAGGGCGGGAGGGTGCCCCGACGTGGAGCTACTGAGCGAGAGTTGCTGACCAAGGAGGAAGAGGATGGACGTTGACGGGCTTCTGGCGGTGGATTGCAGCCTCAGGCTGACGGGCGTGGCCCTGGCCGCCGGGGGCAAAGCGGTGGTGTCGGAAACGCGCGACCTGGGGCGGCGGCAGTCCGCGGAGCTGCCTCTGGTTGTGGAGCGTCTTCTGAAGGACGCGGGTTGGACGTGGGGCTACGTCCGGCGCGTGGCCGTGACCAGCGGCCCAGGATACTTCACGGGCATCCGCGTCGGGGCGGCCTATGCTTTGGCCCTGGCCTACGGGCTGGGGGTGCCCCTGGTCCCCGTGCCGTCGCTGGAGCTTCTGGCGCTCTCCCGCCCGGATGGGACGAGGGACGGAGGGGTGCTCGTTCTCGTCTACGCGGGGCGCGGGGCCGTCTACGCCGCGTCGTTCGGCGCGGGGCCGGTAGGAAACCCCCTAAGGGGGCCGGACCTGCCCCAGGGGGAGTATGGGGCCGAGGCGGTGGCGGCGTGGTTGGGCGCCCATCCTGGCGTGTCCGTGATCTCCGACGACCCGGCGCGGGCCCTGGGGGCCATAGGCCCTCTCCCAGCAGGAGCCTCAGGACCGGAGCTCTCCGTCACACAGGTCCGGCCGGACGCGGCGCGCCTGGCTGAGGCCGCGTGGGGAAGGCCCTCCATCTCCCCGGCGGAGCTCCGCATCACCTACTGCCGCGCGCCCCTCTAATTTACTGGTTTTCCTGGCTGCGGCCCGTTTCGACGAGATACAAAATGATGGATTAAGGAGAAGATGAAGGAGAAATGGATATGAGCGTTGGTTTGATCTTCGATATCGCTGTGGCCGTCGTCCTGGCTTTCTTTGCCGTGCGCGGACTGATCCGCGGGTTCTCCGGGGAAATTTTGGGGCTCATCGGCTTCTGTGCCAGCCTGTTCTGCGCGTGGAGCTTTGCCCGTCCGGCCGCCGACTTCATCCTGGGATATTTCCCCAAGCTCGACGCGACGCTCGCCGCCCTGGCCTGCGCGGTCGCCATCTTCATCGCCGTATCCCTGGTGTTCGCCCTCCTCGACGGGCTGCTCTCCCTCATTGTCCAGGCCGCGAATCTCTCCATGCTGGACCACCTTCTGGGCGCCGTCGTGGGCGTCGCCAAGACGTGTTGCCTGCTCCTCTTCATCTACGGTCTCCTCAACGCCTTCCCGGCCCTCCTCCCCACCGGTTGGATGGGCGAGAGCTACGCCATGCGCGGGGCCGCGGAGGTGTGGCCTCCGGTCATGGACTTCCTTGAGGGACACGGGATCATCAACCTGAGAGCATTGGGGGGTTCAGGAGGCTCCCTTCCCCCAAGCCAAATTCAGAGCGGCGCGAGATAATGCGCGTTGCCCCATCTGTCCTCGAGCTCCTGGAGTTCGGCAAGGCCCTGAATCCCCTTCGGGAGCGCCTGCGCGGCGAGCTTGGGGAGCGAGTGCTGAGCACCCTGCCGCTGGCCGGGGACTTTGAGCAGCTCAAGCGGCGTGAGGCCCTGTTGCGCGAGTGGATGGACCTTCTGGATCACCAGGGCGGAGTCCAATGGAACGCCAGCCTTCCCGCGGTGACGCCCCTGTTCGCGGGGGCCCGGCGGAGCGGCATCCTGTCCGGCGAGGAGCTCCTGATGGTCCGGGGCGTCCTGGCGGCGGCGCGGCACGTGCGGGAGGGGCTGAGCCAAAGCGAGGGGCGTCCGGCCCTGGAGGCCGAAAGGCGGCGGCTGCGGGACTTCTCCCCGGAGCTCGAGGCCCTGGCCGTGGTGGAGGACTCCGGTCGCCTGGCGGACTCCGCGTCCCCAAAGCTTCTTTCCATCCGCGGGGAGCTGGAGTCCCTGAAGCGTGCCGGCCGGCGTACGGCCCAGCGCCTGCTGGACGACACGAACATCCTCAACATGCTCCAGGAGCGCTCCCTCTCGTGGCGGGACGGGCGGTTCCTCCTTCTGGTCCGCCAGGAGTATATCAACCGCTTCCCCGGGCTGGCCGTCGAGCGGTCGGCGTCGGGAAATTCCGTCTACATGGAGCCGCGGCTGCTCTCCTCCGTCAACAACAGCCTGATGATGAAGTCGCGGGACGAGCGGGACGAGGAGCAGCTCATCCTCCTGGAGCTCACGCGGAAGGTCCTCTCACGGGAGGGGGCGATCGCCGAGGCGGAGCGCGTCCTGGGCGAGCTGGACCTGCTGGGGGCTTGCGACACCCTCATCCGCACGAAGGGCTGGGTCATCCCGGAGCTGACCCAGGCACGCGCCTTCTCGCTCATCGGGGCACGGCACCCGCTATTGAAAGATGCGGCCGTTCCTGTGGACGTGGCCTGCGGCGTGGAAAGGGAGGGCCGCCGGTTCAACGCGCTGGTTGTCACCGGCCCCAACACGGGGGGCAAGACCGTCGTGCTGAAGACCGCCGGGGTGCTGCTGGCGATGGCGTGGGCCGGGCTGCCCCTGCCCGCGCGGGACGGGACGAAGGTCGGCTGTTTTGACGCGCTCTACGCGGACATCGGCGACGAGCAGAGCATCGAGCAGAACCTCTCCACATTCAGCGCCCACCTCAAAAAAATCATTGAAATCCTCAAGAGCGCGACGGGCTCGTCCGTCGTGCTGCTGGATGAGCTGGGTTCCGGCACGGACCCTCAGGAGGGCGCGGCGCTGGGCGTGGCAATTTTAGAGACGCTCCGCCGGCGCGGGGTCCTGACCCTGGCGACGACCCACCACAACCCCATCAAACAGTACGCCCTCACAACGTCGGGCGTGGAGACGGCCAGCATGGAGTTCGACGCGGAGCGTCTGGCCCCGACCTACCGCCTGCTGATGGGCGTGCCCGGCCGGAGCAACGCCCTGATGATCGCGCGGCGCTACGGGATGCCGGAGGAGGTCCTGGCTCTGGCGCGGGGCGAGCTGGCCGCGCACGAGATCTCGGCGGAGGAGCTGATGGGCGAGCTGAACGAGCGGCGCGCGGCCCTGGCCCAGGCCGAGCGGGAGCTGGCGGACAGCGTGCAGGAGGCGGAACGGCTGAAGCAAGCGTATCGGGACCGCGTGGCGGAGATCGACCACCAGCGGGACAGCATCATGGAGGCGGCGGACCGGCGGGCGGAGCGCCTGCTCAGCCGCGCGGAGGAGACGTCGCGGGGCATGATCCGTGACCTGGAGGAATCGGTAAAGATGGCGGCGAATCGTGGGCTGAACGGCAGGCGGCAGGAGATATACAAACTGCGCAGCGGGATGGATAAGCGGCGCGGCAAGCGTGTGGAGCGCGAGCTGGAGGCTCGCCCCAAGCCCTTCTCCGTCGAACCGGGGGTGACGGTGCAGGTGGCGGGCAGCGGCATTGTCGGGCTGGTCGAGGAGGTGCGCAACGGGCGTGCCACCCTGACAGCCGGTCCCATGCACCTGGAGGTCCCCGTCGAACAGCTCCTGCCCACGGAGAAGAAGGCCAAGGCCGCTGTGCCCCCGTCGGACACCGCGCGGGAGATATGGGTGGAGAGCGTGCCGGCGTCACTCATGGTGCGCGGCATGAACGTCGGCGAGGCCATGCCGCTGGTGGAGAGCTACCTGGACCGGGCCTACCGCTCCGGGCACTCCACCGTCACGGTCATCCACGGCCGCGGCGAGGGCATCCTGCGCCGGGAGGTCCATGCCCTCTGCGCGCGCCTGAAATACGTCCAGGAGTACCGTCTGGGCGGAGAGGGCGAGGGGGGCTTCGGCGTGACGTTCGTGACGTTCCGGAAGTAAGGGTAGCTACGCCCTCAGCTCCTCGCGGTATTCGGACTCCAGCGATGCTCCGGCGAAAGTCCCCATCTCGTTCATGACGGCCAGGGCGTCGTCCACAAGCTGCATGGCAATGGGACAGCCCGTCCCCTCCCCCAGCCTCATGCCCAGGGTCATGAGCGGAGTAAGGCCCATCGTCTCCGCTGCCGCCGTGTAGGCCGGTTCCGCGGACCGGTGAGAGGCAATCATGAACTCCTTTGCCCCAGGCACAAGCCGCAAAGCCAGGAGCGCCGCCGCGATGGAGATGACGCCGTCGATGACTACGGGCAGGCGGTAGGCCGCCGCGCCCAGGAACACGCCCGTCATCGCGGCGATATCCAGCCCGCCGACGCAGGACAGGATGTCCAGGGGGGCGTCCGGGTCGGGGTGATGAAGCCTCAGAGCCTCGACGATGACGCGCTTTTTGTTGGCGAACGCCTCGTCCGTCAGCCCGCCGCCGCGCCCCACAAGGGCCGGGTCCGGCCGGTTCAGCGCCGCCATGATGCAGGCCGCGGCCGGGGCCGTGTTGCCCATGCCCACCTCCCCAGCTCCAATCATTTGATACCCCTCCTCCCTGGCTTCCTCCACGAGGCGGACGCCCAGCTCCACCGCCGCCCGTGCCGTCTCCGGCGGCATGGCCCGCGTCCTCGCGAAGTTCGCCGTCCCCTCCGGCATCAGCTTATGACTGGAGTCGATGCCCGGCCGGGGGCCAAGGCCTTTAACGCCGAGGTCGTACAGGCGCAGGGCCACCCCCGCGTGGCGGCACAGCACGTTGATGCCGCACTGCCCGTCCGCGGGGTTCCCCGACGCGGCGTAGAGCTCCATCAGCACGCGCGTGAAGTACTGCGGCGAACCCGACACGCCCTCATCGCAGATGCCGTGGTCCGAGCCGAACAGGAGGTGGACTTTCCGCGTCAGCGTGTTTTTGACCTGCCCCGTGATGCCCGCGATGCGGATGGACAGGGCCTCCAGCTCTCCAAGGCTCCCCCGCGGCTTCAGCAGTCCGTCCTGCCGCTCCCGCGCCGCGCGGGCCGCGCGCTCGTCCAGCGGGCGGACGCGGCCAACGGCCTCCTCGATCGTTATCCCTCTGCTCATGTTCTCAGGCTCCCTCACGCAAAAATTGTTCCCGTATCCGCGGGCACAGGCTAATTGTATAATAAAATCGACCTTGAAAGGGTGGTGTGCTGATGACCTTTCCCCTGACTCTCTCTCTGGCCCTGTTGTTGGACGCGCTGCTGGGCGACCCCCAGAGGGGGCTGCCTGTCGGCCCCCACGAACTGCCCCACCCCGTCGTGGGCATCGGGCGGCTTGTCGCGTTCCTGGAGCGCCTCCTCTATCCCGGCGGGGGCCCCTCCTCCGGGGGGAGGGCCCGGGCCCGTGGGCTTCTGCTCTGCGGCGCCACGCTGCTCCTGACGGGGACCGCGGTGGGGGTGCTGTTGGCGGCGGCGGCATGGCGTCCGTGGCTCCTGGCCGCCGTGCAGGTCTATCTGCTCTACGCGGCCCTGGCCTGGCGCTCGCTGAAGGACGAGACCCTGCCCGTGGCGCTGGCACTGTTCCGCCGGGACCTGCCGGGGGCACGGAACGCCCTGTCCCGCGTCGTGGGCCGGGACACCGCCCCCCTCGGCACGGCGGACGTCGCGCGGGCCGCGGTGGAGACCGTGGCGGAGAACTCCGTGGACGGTGTCCTGTCCGTGATCTTCTTCGCGGCGCTGGGTTGGCGGCTGGGCGGCGGCACGGGCATGGCGCTGTGCGTCTGGCTCTTCAAGGCGGCCAGCACGCTGGACTCGATGGTGGGATACGACAACCCGCGTTATCATGATTTCGGCAGGGCCAGCGCGCGGTTGGACGACGCGCTGAACTTCCTCCCCGCGCGGTTCGCGGGCCTGATCATCGTCCTGGCCGGGGGATGCCTTGGGCACAGCCCCTTCGCCGCCCTCCGCGTGTTCCTTCGCGACCGAAAGAAGCACAAAAGTCCCAACAGCGCCCACGGGGAGAGCGCCTTCGCGGGGGTGTTGGGGTTGAGCCTCGGCGGCGGAGCCATCTACGGTGGCGTCCTGGAGGCGAGGCCCCGGCTGGGGGACGGGGCCGTCCCCCAACCGGCGGACATCCTTCGCGCACACAAGCTGCTGGACGCCTCCACAGCCCTGTCCGCGCTGCTGGCCATCGCGCTATGGGCTTTTTAAGAAAGCAAAGATGAACTATAATAAAAGCTAACAGGCCCCCCGCACTCCATTCATTTGTGCTCAGGCATATTGGCTGGCGTGTTCCGGGGGGCATTATTTTTCAGGAGAGAATGATGAAAGTCAAACCGCCAAAAACTTATGAAGAACAGGTTGCCTTAATTGAGAAAAAAGGCTTTGCCGTAACGGATCGTGAGGCCTGTATCGCGTTCCTTCGAGAAGCCAAGTATTACCGGCTCCCGGCATATTGTCTTTCATTTCGTGAAGCTGGCGGCACGTCTATTCAGGGCGTTCCCTTTCAACAGATACAAAGGATTTATGAATTTGGCAGTCAGATGCGCATACTGCTGTTACAAGCGATAGAGCGTATCGAGCTTTATGTGCGCGCACAATTAGCCTATTACCTTGGGCATCATTACGGCGCTCTGGGATATCTGAACGACGCCGTTTTCTCCAGCAAACATAACTCTGAAAAATTTCACGAGGTCCTCAAACGGCCCTTGAAAGAAAATGAGCAAACATCCGTTGTGATACATCGTCAGGGAAAATATAATGGACCATTCCCCATGTGCGTGAAGAGCTGGCTGCGCTGCGTCTCGGAGCCCCGCAACCGATGCGCTCATTATGCCGGGATTTACTATTGGACTTTCCCCGCCATCCCCAAAATGCCTAAAAACTTTCTCCGCAAAAAGCAGACTGGCCGAAAATTATTTTTTCAGAGACTCGTGCTGAAATATTTGTATCCCGACAAGAAAGAATGGACATCAAAAGTGTTTACCAATATTGAGGCGTTGGTAAATATGTATCTTTCAGCCATTTCGCTTGAGCGTATCGGTTTTCCTGATAACTGGAAAACTATTCTCAGCGTGTCCTCGAACGGCTGAAAGATGAACACAAAAATGCCCCTCCATGGCGCGAACCCGGAAAAACTTTACGCGATCCTGGGCATCCCCATGCCGGAACGCGTCATCGACTTCAGCACGAACGCCAGCGTCCTGCCGTGGACGCTGCCCTCCCTGGACCTTCAGGGGCTCGTCTCCCGTTACCCCGACGCCGAGTGCCTGGAGCTCCGCCAGCTCGTCGCCGGGCGTGAGGGCCTGTCCGCCGGGAACGTCCTCTTCACCAACGGCTCAAACGAAGCCCTTTACCTCCTGGCCTCCTGCCTCACCGGGAAGCGCGCCGCCATCCTTCAGCCGGACTACTCGGAGTACGCCCGCGCCCTGAACAGCCTGGGCCCCGGGGCCATCAATATCTTTGACCTCGCGGACGCGGGGGATTTTGACGCCGTGTTCCTCTCCAACCCCTGCAACCCGACGGGAGCCTGCATTCCCCAGGGTGAGCTGCTGGCCCGGATGCGGCGGGCGGCGGGGACGCTGTTCATCATCGACGAGGCGTATATTGATTTTCTGCTGGAGGGGGAGCCGCCGCGCTGGGGTGATGGGCCGCGGCCTCA
>JAFUYV010000142.1 GCA_017476945.1 Fretibacterium sp. | reverse complement strand
TGCCGGGAAGTCCCTCCTCCGCGTTAAATCTGGAGGTCCGTGAGGGCTCGACCATCAAAACGGTGGCAGAGCTGCTGGGGATTTCCAGCGCGGAGGCCGTTAAAGCCCTTATGGCGGGCAAGCTGATGGTCCCCGCCACAGCCCCGGCGGACGGCAAGGCGCTGGACATTCTGTCACGGACGTTCAAGGTCCAGTTTACCCTGCTCCCCCCCGAGAAGAAACCCGCGGAACCCCCTCAGCCGAAGAAGGCAGGTAAGGGCGCCGTGCCGGAGAAGAAGGCTCCGAAGCTCGTGGAGCGCCCACCGATCGTGACCGTCATGGGGCACGTGGATCATGGCAAGACAACCCTGCTGGACCATATCCGCCACGCAAATGTGACAGCCCAGGAGGCCGGCGGCATCACCCAGCACATCGGAGCCTACATCGTTATGCACGAGGGCAAGCCCATCGTCTTCCTGGACACGCCGGGGCATGAGGCCTTCACCGCCATGCGCGCCAGGGGCGCGAACGTCACGGACATCGTCATCCTGGTCATCGGAGCGGACGACGGCGTGATGCCTCAGACCCGCGAGGCCATCGACCACATCAAGGCGGCAGGCGTTCCGCTCGTCGTCGCCCTCAACAAGATTGATAAGCCCACGGCAAACCCGGATCGCGTCCGTCAGCAGCTCTCGGAGCTTGAGGTGTTCCTCGAGGGATGGGGCGGCGAGGTGGGGGCCGTGGAGGTCTCCGCGAAGACGGGACTGGGTATCCCCGACCTGTTGGAGCGCGTCCTCCTTGAGGCGGAGATGCAGGAGCTGAAGGGAGCCCCAGACGCGACGGCAGAGGGCGTCGTCATCGAGGCGCGCCTGGACAAGGGCAAGGGCCCCGTTGCCACCGTTATCGTCAAAAACGGCACCCTTCATCAAGGGGACATCGTGCTGTTCCATACGGCCTGGGGGAGGACCCGCGCCCTCTTCGACTGGGCGGGCAACCCCATCAAGAAAGCCGGGCCCAGCACGCCTGTGGAGATTTTAGGCCTGGACGAGGTGCCGCAACCGGGGGAAACCTTCACCGTCGTCCAGAATGAGCGCGAGGCGCGGAACGCCCTGCTCGAAACCCGTGCCCGTGAGCGCGACGCCGGCGCGTCTGCCCGCCGCACCTCCCTGGAGGACCTTTACTCCCAGCTTCAGGAGGGACAGATCCCCCATCTCAACCTGGTGGTAAAATGCGACGTGCAGGGCTCCCTCGAGGCTCTCTGCGCATCCCTGGAGAAGCTGGCGACCAATGAGGTCGGCGTGTCCATTGTGCACCGCGGCGTGGGACGCATCACGGAGTCCGACGTCATGCTGGCTTCCACGTCCAATGCCGTGATCATCGGCTTCAACGTCCGGCCCGACGCCAACGCCAAGCGCGTGGCCGAGGTGGACGGGGTGGAGATCCGCACCTACAACGTCATCTATGATGTCATTGACGACGTAAAAGCCGCGATGGGCGGCCTCCTCAAGCCCATCCTTCGCGAGGAGTCCCTGGGCGAGGTCGAGATCCGCGAGATCTTCCGGGTCCCCAAGGCCGGAAAGATTGCCGGTTCTCACGTCATGCAGGGGGTCGTGCGCCGGTCCGCCAGGGTCCGCGTCGTCCGAGACGGGATCGTTGTCTGGGATGGGAAGATCGCCACGCTGCACCACTTCAAGGACGAGGCGCGCGAGGTCAAGGCTGGGCTGGACTGCGGCATCTCCTTCGAAGGCTATCAGGACTTCGACGTTGGGGACGTGCTGGAGGTCTACGAGGTCATCGAGGAAAAACGCAGCCTATAGGCGCGGATGCCTTTTGGAATTTCAGGTGGGAGGCACGCTTTGGGAACAATCAACCCAAACGGGCACAGGCGCATAGCCCGTATCAACAAACAGCTCCAGCGGGAGATCTCGCTCCTGCTGGGGGAGCGTATCAAGAAGGAGACGGTGAAGGATGCCATCATCACCGGTGTGGAGTGCGCCCGCGACCTTGAGCGCGCCCGGGTGTTCTTCACGGCTCTTGATTTCCGGCGGCGGCCGGCACTGCTTGAAGAGCTTCAGAGCGTTGGGGGCGTCCTTCGGACGCTTCTGGGACAGTCGATGCGTCTGCGCCAGATACCCGCCCTGGAGTTCGTCATGGACGAGAGCGCGGATTATGGGGAAAGAATAGACGGCATCCTATCCCGCCTGGGACTGGACTCCACGCCCGCCTCCCGGGATGAGGATGGCGTGGAGTTGGACGAGGAGGAGGATGATGACTGAACCCGATCTGTTCAAGGCGTCCAGCCTGCTGAAGGACTCGCCGGAGTGGGTGCTGTTCACCCATCAGAAGGCTGACGGGGACACGATGGGCTCCGCTTCGGCGCTTTTTGAGGCCGGTATGCTGGCGGGGCGGCGCATCTCTTGGTTCACGCCGACCCCACTCCCATCGGGTTACCGCTTCCTCGCCCATGTGGAGGAGTGCCAGATCTGCGAGGGGGCATTCCCCTTTAAGGAGGGGCCGCTCTACGTCTTCCTGGACTGCGCGAATGAGACGCGGAGCGTCAAGGGTTTCGAGACTCGAGAGCCTGGCGCCAGGTTTCTGAACATTGACCAC
This sequence comes from Fretibacterium sp., assembly GCA_017476945.1. GTDB lineage: Bacteria > Synergistota > Synergistia > Synergistales > Aminobacteriaceae > JAFUYV01. The sequence goes on along the minus strand of JAFUYV010000142.1, from coordinate 5,941 downwards.
CACGAGGACAACACGTGCTTTGCCACGCTGAACTGCGTGGACCCGTCAAGTTCATCGACGTCGGAGCTGATGTTCCGCATTCTGCAGGCTGGAGGCTGGGAGCTCTCCAAGGCTGCCGCCGAGAGCCTCTACACGGGGATATGGACGGACAGCGGGGGGTTTTCGTTCTCCAACACCTCGGCACGGACACACCGCCTGGCCGCGGATTTGATGGAACTCGGCGCGGAGCCCGCATGGCTGGACGACCTCATCAATCAGAACCGAACGCCGGAGGGCATGGCCCTGTGGGGAAGGGCGATGTCGCGCATCCGGCTCTTTGGCCCGCGGGATTGTGGTTCGGAAAGGGGAATTTTCGCCCTCGCTTGGCTCTCGCAGGAGGACTTTGCCGCAACTGGCGCCGAAGCCGGGGACACTGAGGGGTTGCCCAGCAGCCTGATGCGGCTCAAGGGGGTCCGTCTGGCAGCCTTCCTGACGGAACAGGAGTCCGGCGAGGTTCGGATAAGCTTCCGTTCTCGTGAGAGAATCTTCGGCGCGGCGGATGTGGCGCGAGAGCTGGGGGGCGGCGGCCATCCCCGTGCGGCCGGGGCAACCCATCCCGGCCCACTGGACGCCAGCCTTATGGATATCCCCCGCCTTCTGGAAAAACGTTATGCTGAGTGGTCTGCTGCTCATTGACAAGCCAGAGGGCCTGCGGAGCACGGACTGCGTGAACCGGATCCGCCGGGCCCTGCAAGCTTATGGCGTGAATGGTTCGATGCCCCCCAGCGGCACAAGCGATTTAATCCGGAAGCCGCGCGCCGGGCACGCCGGGACGCTGGACTCGACGGCCTCTGGGCTGCTGGTACTGTTGCTTGGAGGGGCGACGCGTCTGTCGGACGCCGTGATGACACTGCCGAAGGTCTATCGTGCCGCGCTGCGCCTGGGGCGGGCGACGGACACCTGCGACTACTCCGGGCAGACGGTCTTTGAGGGGGATGCCTCCAGGGTGCGCGAGGCGGACGTGGACCGTGCGCTGTTCTCCTTCCTGGGGTGGCGCATGCAGCGTCCGCCGGAGATCTCCGCGCTCAAGAAAGACGGGCTTCCCTCCCACAAGAGGGCGCGCGCCGGTCAGGAGGTTGCCCTGGAGCCTCGCCCCGTCTTTATTCGGGCCATCAGGCGGACGTCATCCCTGTCGAAGGGGTGCGTGGAGGTTGAGGTGCTCTGCGGCAAGGGAACCTACATCCGCAGCCTCGCGCGGGACCTGGGGGAACGGCTGGGCTGTGGGGCCTTTGTGGAGTCGCTGCGGCGACTCTCCATCGGTCCCTTCTGCGTGAAGGACGCCCTGAGCCCGGAGGAGGCGAAGGCCCTGGCCCTGCGGGGCCAGCTTCCCCTGCGCTCGCCGCGAGAGCTGGGCCCGCTCTTCCGACGAATTGAGCTGACGCAGGAGGCAGAGACACGCCTTCTGCACGGCCTTAACGTCTATCTCGCCGGGGCGGGGCGCTGTGCGCCGGGAAGGGATACGCCTGGCTGCGGGCTCTGCGTGACGGGCCGCGGGATGCTCGGCTTTGCCGGGCGAGTGGAGGAGGAGGGAATGCTCCTGCTCAAGCCGAGGGCCAACATCCTCTTTGACGTGAGGGAGGCGTCGTTATGATCATAACCATCGGGGCCTTCGACGGCTTCCACAGGGGCCATGCGCGCCTTTTGGAGGAGGCACGCCGCCTGGCCGGTTCGACGGGAGACTCATGGGGGGCCGTCACCTTCCAGCCTCACCCCGGGATCTTTCTGGGCGGTTTGGAGGCAACGCTCTTCACCGCGCGCGAGCGCGAGCTGATACGCCGCCTCCTGACCATACCGCACCTTTTCATCCTTCGATTCGACCGGGCCCTTCAGGAGCTCGCGCCCAAGGCGTTCTGGCGGGCCCTGAAGGCGACCTTTGCCCTGCACGAGATGGAGGTGAGCGGTGTCGTGATGGGGCGGGACTTCCGCTTTGGTCTCAACCAGAAGGGGACGGTGGAGGACCTCGAGGCGTTTTGCCGGGAGGATGGGCTCCCCGTCGTGACCCTGAACCTTCTGGAGCACGGCGAGGCCCGTTACTCCAGCACGGAGGCGCGACAGGCCATCACGACCGGGAACGTACGGCAAGCGGATGAGGTCCTGGGCTATCCGTGGTTCCTGTGGAGCCAAGTCGTGCACGGTAACCAGCGGGGCCGGACGCTGGGCTTTCCCACGGCAAACCTCGCCCTCCCGAAAGGGCAGGCGGCGCCCGCTTCAGGCGTCTATGCCGCCGTGCTGTGCATCGGGGGGCGCTGGCACACCGGAGCCCTCTCCGTTGGGGACAACCCGACGTTTGGCGACGTGCATGAGATGCGCGCGGAGATCTTCATCCTCGACTTTCAGGGGGACCTGTATGACTCCAGCCTGCCCGTCCTTCTCCTCGACCGACTGCCCCCCCTTCAACGTTTCCCGGACGGACCAAGCCTCACGCGCCAGATCGAGCGGGACGTGTCCCGCTGCCGGGAAACAGGCCGGACAGAACTGGCGGCCCGGCCGGAGCTCTTCGCGTCCTTCGCCGCATGCGTGAGTGCCATGGACGCGGAGGGGCTGTTCGTTCCGGATATCTGGAGGCTCATCGATGCTGATTGACTCTCACTGTCACCCAAACTCCAAAGAACTGAGGCAGGATGCCGGTGGCTTGATGAAGCGCGCGCAGGCGGCCGGCGTCGGGCGGATGCTCATTGTGGGCTGTGACCTGGAGGACAGCGCTGAGGCCGTCGCGATGGCTCATCGTTTTGTGGAGTACGGTGCTTATGCCGCCGTGGGCATCCACCCGCACGAGGCAGCGCGATATGGAGAGTCCCTGCCCCAGCCTCTGATGGATCTGGCGGGGGACGGGCGCGTCGTGGCCCTGGGGGAGATGGGGCTGGATTATTACTATGACCTCTCGCCGCGGGACGTGCAGCAGAAATTTTTTGCGGCGCAGCTCGAGTGGGCGGCACGGACAGGCCTTCCCGCCATCCTCCATATTCGCGACGCCATGCCGGACGCGCTGTCCATTCTGCGGGACTTTAAAGACAAGGTCCGCCTGCTGTTCCACTGCTACGGCGGCGGGCTGGAATATCTTGACGAGGTTCTGGACATGGGCGGGTTCTGCGCTCTGGGCGGCGCGGTGACGTGGAAGAGGAGCGATGAGCTTCGCGAGGTGGCGGCGCGGCTCCCGGCGGACCGGCTCCTGCTGGAGACGGATTGCCCCTACATGACACCGGCCCCCTTTCGTGGGAAGCCGAATGAGCCGGCCTACGTGCGCTACGTTTACGAGACCGTGGCCACGGCGCGGAGCGTAAGCTCCGAGGAGCTGGCGGCGCAGGTTGCGCGTAACGCCGCAAATCTCTTTGGCTGGGAGGAGTGCCCTGATGTTTGAGTTCAAAATTCTGGCGGCCTGCCCGGAGACGGGAGCGCGGGCGGGAGAGTTCCTCACGCCTCATGGCGTTATTAAAACTCCCGTGTTCATGCCCGTGGGCACGCAGGCCACGGTGAAGGCAATGACCCCTCACGAGCTGGAGAAGATCAGCGCGCAGATCATTTTGGGGAACACCTACCACCTTTACCTCCGGCCCGGCGCGGAGCTGGTGGCTGAGGCGGGGGGGCTGCATCGTTTCATGAGCTGGCCGCACCCCATCCTGACGGACAGCGGCGGTTTCCAGGTGTTCTCGCTGGCGAAGCTGAACAGGATTACGGATGAGGCGGTGGTCTGCCGCTCGCACATCGACGGCTCGGAGCACGTCATGTCACCGGAGTGGTCCATGCGGGTGCAAGAGCTCCTGGGCAGCGACATCGCCATGTGCTTTGACCAGTGCACGCCCTTCCCGGTGGACCATGAGGGGGCGGCGGAGGCGGCGCGACGGACGGCGCTCTGGGCCCAGCGCTCGAAGGCGGCCCACACGCGGCCGGACCAGGCGCTCTTCGGCATCGTCCAGGGCTCGGTGTATGATGATCTGCGGCTCCACAGCGCGGAGGAGATCACGGCGCTGAACCTCCCCGGCTATGGGATCGGCGGTCTCTCGGTGGGCGAACCGCACGAGGATATGTACCGCATTCTCAGCCTGCTGAACAGTGTGATGCCGCGGGAGAAGCCGCGCTACCTTATGGGGGTGGGTTACCCGCCGAACATCGTCGAGGGCATCGCCCGGGGTGTGGATATGTTCGACTGCGTGTTGCCCACGCGCAACGGCCGCAACGGGACGCTCTTCACGTCCTTTGGCCGCGTCAACATCAAGGCGAAGAAGTACGAGCGGGATTTTGGCCCCCTGGACCCGGAATGTGACTGCTACCTCTGCCGAAACTTTACACGGGCCTACCTGCGCCATCTGTATCACTGCGGCGAGATCCTGGCCGCGCGCCTCTGCACGTGGCATAACCTCCGCTTCACCCTCCGCCTGGCGGAGCGCGCGCGTGAGGCCGTCCTTGCGGGGACCTTCCCAGCCTTCCGTGAGGAGTTCCACGCGCGCTGGAAGGATGGCAGGGAGGACGGGGCATGAGGACGCTCCGGCTTGAGCTCGACCCCTGGAACCCGGACCCCGTTATTTTGGGGGAGGCGGCGGGCGTGATTCGGCATGGAGGGCTTGTGGCCTTCCCTACGGAGACGGTCTATGGCCTGGGGGCAAACGCCCTGGATCCGGAGGCGGTGAAGAAGATTTACGCGGCCAAGGGGCGTCCCTCGGACAATCCGCTCATTTTGCATCTCAGCCGGCCTGAGCAGGCGGAGCCGCTGGTTCATGCGGACGAGCGGGCGCAACGGCTGATGACGGCGTTCTGGCCGGGCCCCCTGACGCTGGTGCTGAAGGCAAAGGACACGGTCCCCTCCGTGACGCGGGGAGGGCTTGAGACGGCGGCGCTGCGGATGCCGGACCACCCCGTCGCTTCAGCGCTCATTGAGGCGGCGGGCTGCCCTGTCGCGGCCCCCAGCGCGAACGCCAGCGGCCGGCCCAGCCCCACGGACGCTCAGACGGTTTGGGAGGACCTTCAGGGTCGTGTGGACATGATCCTGGATAGCGGTCCCGTGCGCGTGGGCATCGAGTCCACCGTCGTGGACGTCAGCGCGGAGCGCCCCCTTCTGCTGCGGCCAGGGGGGATGTCCCGCGAGGCCCTCGAGGGTTTCCTGGGCGTTCCTCTGGGCGTCCCGGATGGACAAAGTAAACGTCGTTCGCCCGGCACGCGCTACCGGCATTACGCCCCGGTGATCTCGGTGAAGGTGTGGGTCCCCGGAACCCCGCTGGCGCTGGAGGGAGAAGCCCCGGGCGACTGGGCCTTTATGGGGCTGAGCGAGCCACCGGCGCACTTTGGCCGCGCCCTGCGCTTCACGTCCGTTGAGAACTACGCGCGGGGGCTTTTTGCCGGTTTTCGCGCGCTTGAGACCGCGTGGAGGGGGATCGTCGTGGAGTGGCCGCCGGAGAAGGGCATGGGCCTCGGCTTGAGGGACCGCATCTGTCGTGCCGCGTCGGCGGGGAAACTGGAAGGCCAATAAAGGGTATAATACAAGAGGTACAGGCAAATTTTACGCCGGAGGAATGAAGATGCGTTGGATCATTTTAGCGTTGTCCCTGGGCGCGTCCGTCACGTCCATTATCCATGGGGTGTTCATGCTCTTTGGCTCCTTATCCATAGGGGCCGGGCCTGTCGGCCTCTCGGCCATCTGGCTGGCGAGCCTGCCCATCATCTCCGCGATCTCCGCGCTGATAGGCGGGATCGTCGCCTTCAGCGGAAGCCGCTGGGGGGCGCTCTTCCTCGCGCTTGCCACGGTCCTCTGCGCTTTCGCCCCAAGGGACATCTGGATATACGGCGCCCTCTACTGCGTGGGGGCCCTGCTCTGCATCTTCCTGCGCCCCCATCAGGAGCACGTCGATTACTATTATGATGACTACGATGAGGATGGGCAGGACGGCATGGAAGGGGAGGATGAGGAGGA
>JAFUYV010000141.1 GCA_017476945.1 Fretibacterium sp. | reverse complement strand
CTTCACCAGCATGTTCTTCAGCTCGCCCCGCTTCATCTGGGCCGAGAGCCCGGAGCAGGCGTCGGTGATCTTCTTCGCGCGGCGGGCGATCTTCCGGGCGTCGTTCTGGCAGTAGAGGATTTTCTTGGCCAGGACCTTCGTGCGCTCGTGGAACCCCAGGACGCGCTCCATATGGGGCTGCGGCAGGGGGTTGGCCGCGTTCTGCTTCGCGGACGAGATCATCAGGAGGACGGACTTCTCCGCCTCAAGGTAGGCGGCCCTCTCCTGCAAGATGCCCTGACGCGCGGACTCCGACGCCTCGCGATACTCCGGCGCGCGGGTCAAGACCTTCATCGCCGAGGTCAGGAAGCGGTCCATGTCCGAGGTCAGCTTCCTCAGGTCCAACGGCGTGTTGGGGACAAACTCGTCGGCGATCTCCATCACGAGGTCGTCCCGGCGGAACTGGGCCTTGTCGAGCTGTTCCTGAAGGAGCTTGACGCGCTCCGACGCGGCGGGACCGGCCACTGGGGCGGGGGCGGGCGCGCCCAGGATCATGGCCCAGCACTCCGCGATGAAGTCCGAAAAGGAGAGGTAGGGGAAGATCCCCGCCTCGCAGCGGGACCCCAGGGTCATTCCGGCGTCGAAGTCCCGATGGAAGGGCAGGGTCCCGTCGGCCAGGATGCCGAAGTCGATGAAGAGGCGTTCTGTCTCGTCGAAGGAGAGGCGCGCGGGCAACCTCCCGGCCCTCGGAGCGGTCTGGGCGTCGAGGAGGGCGAAGAGGAGCTCCCAGTAGACGCTCGCCAGCGAGGTCCACACCTTCTGAGCCTGGGCGCGGCCGTCGGGTTTGTCGGAGGCCAGGAGACGGGCGTGCTGCCCCGCCAGGTCCTTCGCCTTGGACCGGGCCCCCGCCACCGCGGGCACGTCCTTCCAGCGGGGAAACAGGACGGTGCTCTTCACGGCCTGTGCTTTATCTACAATATTCTGCATCTGGGCGATGCTGGGCATTTTTACGGCGCTTGCCATGGAACGAAAGAACCTCCTGAAAACTGAATTATTGGGACAGAAGCTGGTCCCGCATGATGGCCAGGCCCTTCGACGCCCCCTCGCGGATAACCGTGAAGTTCATGCTGGGCGGCACGGAGACCTCCTTTGGGTCGATGAGGAACGCGCGGGCACGGAGGCGAAGGTCGTGGATCAGCCCGGCGGCGGGGTAGACGTTCAGCGACGAGCCCACCACGGCGAAGATGTCCGCTTGCCGCACCTGCCGCGCGGCCTCGGAGATCATGGGGACGGCCTCGCCGAACCAAACGATGTGCGGGCGCAGGAGCTCTCCGTCCTCCCCTCTCTCGCCGTAGGTCATGGCCCTGTAGCCAATGTCGTAAATCTTATCCTCGTCGTTCACGCTCCGGGCCTTGGTCAGCTCCCCGTGGAGGTGCAGCACGCGGGTGCTCCCAGCGCGCTCGTGGAGGTCGTCCACGTTCTGCGTGATGATGTCCACGTCGAAGTCCTTCTCCAGCTCCGCCAGAATACGATGCCCCTCGTTGGGCTGCGCGTGCTCAAGCTGCGCGCGGCGCTCGTTGTAGAACCGGGTCATCAGCTCGGGGTCGCGGTGCCACCCCTCGATGCTCGCCACGTCCTCCACGTTGTAGCTCTCCCACAGACCGCCGGAGTCCCGAAAGGTGCTGAGCCCGCTCTCCGCGCTCATGCCAGCGCCGGTCAGCACGACCAGCCGTTTTTTTGCCTCTGCGCTCACGAGAAATTCCTCCTTTATCAAGTCAAAAAGGCCTTGTCAATCGACACGTTCTAAAATCCATATCTGCGACTGCCTGCTCATTCCCCAGACATACTTGTCAAGGTGGACCGTGCTCTTTGCCGCATCGTCAGCCAGGGCCATATTCTCGCCAAAGAGAACTTGAAATTTTCCCGGCTCGCCCGTGGCGTGCAACCTCCATTTCTGGGCGTTTGAGCGGTTCCCCGTGTAGGCGTGAAGCTCTTTTCCCTCCGCCCCCCGGCCGTGCGGGACATCCAGAAATTTTTTGTTGGACTCGAATTGGATGTAGGCGACGTTGTCAGAACGAGAGAAGGCGATGTACAGAGTTTCGTCCCCCTCCCGGGACAGCGTGACCCTCGCAGCGTCCCCGACAATGCCGCCCTTCGAGCTCAGGAGCAACGCGGGCCGCCTGCACGGGCGCAGCCTGTATCTTCCATCCGGCAGTCTCGCGTACGTGTGCGCATCAACATATTGCTGGTAACGCTTCGTATCCTTTTCCAGCACCAGAAACCCATGCTCCCAAGGGGTCCGATAGGCGAAGACAAGGGCCGCGAAGCCCAGCGCCAGAGCGGCGGCCAGTCCGCAGCGCACCTTCTCGCTCTTCCCCAGACGCCCTGGAAGCGAGAGGCATTGAGAGAGGGTGCAGTACCCCTCGGCGCACAGCGGGAGGAGCAGCGCGAAATAGGGCATCGTGTACTGCCCCTTGGCCTCCCAGAACGTGTGGAAGACAAAGCCACCCAGGAATGTGACGCAGTAGAAGAAGGCGGCACCATGCCCGCGGCGTCCCAGGACGACAAACAGAGCCACACCAACGAGGATAAGGAATTGGTAATAGTTTAGGAGACCTGTCAGTCGGGCAATGCCGGGTACGGACAAAAGGGAGGCGAGCCACCTGGGACGTTGGACGCGCCCTGCCCTATAGTTGAGCGACACGCCCTGAAACTCAGGATTATTCCACTGAGAGGCGTTTTTCCCCGCGAAGAACCACAGGGCCATGCCGGGATCGTTCCGAAATTCCTCCATCCTCTTCCGGATGTAATCCAGGCATTCCCGTCCCTGCGCGGCCGCGTCAAAGTGATTGCGGGTATAGGACCTCTCGCTGTAATCGTTGTACCATCCGTTATACCTTGGCCCCCCCTGAAGGCCCATCGCAACCCATGCCAAACTTGACATACCCTTTCCCGCGTCCTGTCCCGTGACGGCCTTCGTCGCCCATCGCGCGAAGCTGTTGTCAACGTGGACGAGGAAGACCAGGACCATCGCCAGCCCCAGCAGCGCCCGCCGTAAAGTGGGCTGTTTTAAAAACATGAGCAGGACGTACAGGATCAGGCCGATGAGAAAGATCAGGTAGTTGTTCTTGACGAGGACGGCGGCGAAGATTAGCAGGACCGATTTTATGCCGTCGGCGAGCCGATAGCCGTCGCAATACCGGCCGGCGTATTTGAGGGCGTTCACGGAGAGGGCCAGGCCAAGGATATTGCCGTAGACAAAACTCGTGTACGCCAGAAGCGGAAGGAACAGGCCGCCCGCGATAATGACCGTCAGGCCACATGTGCGGCTGTTCCCGGACTGATCCGAGATATCCGCGAAGCCCTTGAGCAGGAAAACCAGCCCCAGAACGTTACAGATTTGAAAGACAAGGTAGTTGTACGTCCCAAAGAGATACGCCGCGAAGTACAGGATGAGCACGATACCCAACTGCCGGGGCCACATCTCAAGATACCCCTGCCACCCACCGGGGAGGAGCGAGGAATAATCTTTCTCCATCCATGCGTTAGCGAGGTCGCAGATGATATACTGGTCGGCCCCAGGGGTCTTTTGAACGATGAGGACGAACAGCAGACCCACTGCCCCGATAACGTAGAGGGCGATTTTCCTGCACCGGCTGGAGTACGCCTCGTCGGAGTTGATGCGGGCCGCAAAGTTCCTACAACGGGCAGATTTCGTCCCAACGTAATAGACCGTCAGGGAAAAGATGAACGCGGCCAGCAGGTTCAGCCAGATGCTATCCTGAATGAGGTACGTGCGCTCTCTGGGGTCGATGACGGCGGTGGAGACCCCCGCCAGGAAGAGCAGCCCGAACAGGACCGCCGCAAACAACACGGCGACGACGCCCTCGGACAGACGGAGCACGGCACGTCTCACGGAGTCCGTTGTGTTGGACATCATGCCCGTCCCTCCCTTGTGCCATGTTCCCTGTCGAGAAATTGCTCGACGATGAAGCGCGGCCTCGCCTTCGTCTCAAGATAGATCTTCCCGATGTACTCGCCTATGATCCCCAGGGACAGTAGAATCAGGCCCCCTATCGCCCAGATGGAGACGGCGAGGAACGTCCATCCCGCGACCGTGGACCCCATAGCGTGGCGTGCCAGGGAGTAAGCGAGGATAAGGAGGCTGACGAGGAAGATCACGCACCCCAATCCCGTTATCATCTGTATCGGGCGGGTTGACAGCGACGTAATCCCCTCCATCGCGAAGGCCAGCATCTTTCCGAACGGGTACTTGCTCTCTCCGGCGAAGCGTTTGTCCCGCTCATAATACACGACATCGCTGGGGTAGCCAATCATCGGCACGATACCCCGCAGGAACAGATTGACCTCTCCGAACTCGTTCAGGCCGTCCAGCGCGCGCCGGCTCATCAGACGGTAATCCGCGTGGTTGTAGATGGTCCGAGCGCCCATAAAATTCATGAGCCTGTAAAAGCACTGCGCCGTCGTCCTCTTGAAAAAGGTGTCGGTGCCCCGCGCCTTGCGGACGCCGTAAACGATGTCAACGCCCTCGTAGTATTTTGACAGCATTTCATCGCTGGCGTCGATGTCGTCCTGGAGGTCCGCATCCATGGAGATGGTCACGTCCGCGTAGGGCCTCACGGTCAGCAGCCCCGCCAGCAGCGCGTTTTGGTGTCCGCGATTTCGGCTCAAATTTACCCCGGAGAACAACGGATTTCCGGCGTGAAGTTTTTTGATCATCTCCCATGTTCCATCCGTCGAGCCGTCGTTTACAAATACAATCCGGCTTTCAGGAGAAATTCTTCCGGCGGCTATCAGGCCCGTTGCCTTCCTCTCCAGCCTTTTCGCCGTCTCCGGCAGAACCTCCTGCTCGTTATAGCATGGGATAACAAAAAACAATCTGTCGCTCATACGGTTTCCTCCTACTCTCCGGCCAAGAGCGTAAGGCCTAAAGGACGCCTATGCGTTATCACAATGAATCTCCCCCATAGACTGGTTCAATCGACGCGCTCCAGGATCCATGCCTGGCCGGCCCGGCTCACGGAGGGGGCGTAACGGCTGAGAAAGGCCCTGCGCGTCTCCAGGTCGTAGGTCAAGGCCATGTCCGCGCCGAAGATCACGTTGACCGCCCCCATCTTCGCGTCACGCAGCCTCCACCGCTGGGCGGCCGAGCGGTTCCCCTCGTAGGCCTGGACCTCCTGGCCCTCCTCCGCCTTGTTCTCGCTGACATCCAGATACTTCTGGTTCGCCCGGAACTGGATGTAGCAGAAGTCGTCGAAGCGGGAGAAGGTGAGGTTCAGGTCCCCGTACGCGACGGCAGCGTCGGCAATCGAGACCCGCGCGTTCTTCTGCCCGTTCTGCCCTGCCCTGCCGCGCGGCGTCCTCAGCAGAAGCGATGTGTCCCCGGCGGGGCGCAGCCTGTACCGCCCGTCCGCCACGCGGAGGTCCGTGTGCCGCGCAAGGTACTCCCGATACGCCCCGGTGTCCTCGTCCCGAAGCAGAAGGGCCTCGAGCCACGGCGTCCGCCAGCCGGAGATCAGGACGGCAGCAACGGCCACACACGCCGCAAGCGCGCCGCAGCGGAGCCTGGCGTCGGTTCGTCCACCCTTTTGGGCGCACAGGATGAGGCCGCCGTACCCCTCCACGGCCAGCGGGAGGAGCAGCGCGAAGTAGGACAGGGCGTAGATCGCCTTGGCCTCCCAGAACGTGTGGAAGACGAAGCCTCCAACGAAGGTGACGCGATAGAAGAACGTCACGCCGCCCCCGCGTCCCAGGACGATGAAGAGCAGGACCCCGAACAGGATGAGGAATTGATAGCCGTTCAGGACG
>JAFUYV010000140.1 GCA_017476945.1 Fretibacterium sp. | reverse complement strand
GGCGCTGCCGCGCTGCTTCCGTCCCGCCTCCCCCATGGAGGCGGGATTTTTTTTGCCCGGAGCAAAATGGAAGCACCCCGGCGCGGGCGGTTGACGCCTGGCCCGCATTTCTGCTAGGATAATAAGGAAGAACTATTCTTACTAAGACGGGCGAAGGTGAAAACTCATGGATACCTTTCTCCAGGCGTGTGTGAACGGGCTCATGATCGGCGGGTTCTACTCGCTGATGGGCATGGGCCAGAATATCATCTTCGGCGTGATGAAGATCATCAACTTCTGTCACGGCGAGATGCTCATGGCCGGGATGTACCTGACCTATGTCTTCCATGCGTGGCTCGGCATGGACCCCTACCTCGCGGTGCCGCTGGTGGCGCTGGTGATGTTCCTGTTTGGCGCGCTCTTTCAGCACACGCTCATCACCCCGTCGCTGGGGACTCACAGCTTCACCAACCTCCTCTTCCTTACCGTCGGCATGGGCATCCTCCTCACCAATCTGGCGCAGGTCATCTTCACCTCCGACTATCGTACCATCACCACGGACTATTCCTCAAAGATCCTGGCCTTCGGGCCCGTGACCGTGGCCCTGCCCAAGGTCGTCAGCTTCGGCGTGCTGATCGCCGTCTCCATCGCGCTGTTCTTCTTCCTCAAGTACACGCCGGTGGGCAAGAAGATTCGCGCCGTGTCCCAGAACCCCATCGGCGCCCAGGTCGTCGGCATCGATTCCAAGGGGATCTATATGATCACCTACGGGCTTGGGGCGGCTCTGGCGGGCGTGTCCGGCGCGCTGCTCACGCTGTTCTACGTCATCAACCCCACGGCGGGCTCCAACTTCGGCTTTCGTGCGCTCATCGTCGTGGTGGTGGGCGGGCTCGGCAGCATCCCAGGCGCGTTCCTCGCGGGCATCTTCCTGGGCCTGCTGGAGACGCTGGTGTCCCTGTTCATTGGGCCCAGTCTGCGGACCCTGGTGGTGTTCGCCACGTTCATCGTCATCCTCGTCATTCGGCAGAACATCCTCCTGAGGAGGGTATAACGTCATGTTCAAGACCATCTTCAATTCCACTTTTCATCGCCGGACCGCCGCCGCGCTGGCGCTCCTGGCGGCCGTGATGCTGGCGCTGCCGCAGTTCATCTCCAATATGCCGTACATCGTCAACGTCTTCATCCTCGCCTTCTACATGACCACCATGTCTATGGCGTGGAACCTCCTCGGCGGCATGACCGGCCAGAACTCCATCGGACATGCCTGCTTCATGGGCATTGGGGCCTACACCTCCGTACTGTGCGTGACTCAATTCGGCATGAACCCCTGGCTCTCGCTGCCCATCGCCGTCCTCGTCACCGCCGCCATCACCGGGCTGGTCTTCTCCCAGTGCTTCATCCTGCGCGGGCCGTACTTCACGCTGGTGACCATCGCCTTCGCCGAGGCCGTGCGCCAGGTCATCCTGAACTGGGACTTCGCGGGCAAGGCCATTGGCGTCGGCCTGCCCTACGTGCGCGGCAACAACTGGCTCCTGTTCAGCTTCAAGGACAAGGCCATCTACTATTACGTGGCCTTCGCCATGATGGTGGGGGTGTACCTCATCATGAAGTATATCGACAACTCCCGCCTCGGCTTCGCCCTCAAGACCATCCGCGAGGATGAGGACGTCGCCGCCGCCATCGGCATTCGGCCCCTGAAATACAAGGTCACCGCCGTGGTCATCAGCGCCTGTGTGTCGGCGGTGGCGGGTTTCTTCTATGCCTGCTACTATCGCTACATCGACCCCAACATCATGCTTCAGAGCGCGTCGGTGGAGATGGTGCTGCCCGCTATCATCGGCGGGGCAGCCTTTGTGGAAGGCCCCCTTGTCGGCGGAATCCTGATGGTCTCGCTCTCGGAGTACCTTCGCAACACCTTCGGCGGCATCCTGCCCGGCATCAACCTGATCCTCTACGCCGTGGTCCTGATCGTGGTCATCCGCTTCCGTCCAACAGGTATTCTGGGGTGGTACAGCCATAGCCGCTTCCGCACATTCCTTGAGGGGCGCGTGCTTGGCCGGGACATCGGCAGGCCAGGGGGTCAGTTCCCCCTGAGCTTTGATAAGGAGGTGCGGGCATGAGCGCTATCCTTGAGGTGAAGGGCCTCTGCAAGAGCTTCAAGGGGCTGAAGGCCGTGTCAGACGTGTCCCTCACAGCGGAGGAAGGGGCCATCACCGGCATGATTGGCCCCAACGGCGCGGGCAAGTCCACGACCTTCAATATGATCTGCGGCTACTATCCCCCCACCAGCGGGAAGATCTACTACCGCGGTCGGGACATCACTGGCCTGCGGGCCTATCAGTTCGCGGACATGGGCATCGCCCGGACGTTCCAGATCATGAAGCCGCTGGGAAACCTGACGGTGCTGGACAACGTGGCGTCCGGGGCCTTCTTTGGGCGGCACAAGGCCAGAAACCTGCACCAGGCGCGGGAGATCGCCGAGGGGATTTTGGAGTTCACGGGGCTGGCCGCCAAGCGGGACGTGTTAGCCCGTGAGATGGGGACGCCGGATCAGAAGCGGCTGGAGATGGCGCGCGCCCTGGCGACCAAGCCGGATATGCTGTTTCTGGACGAGGCAATGGCGGGGCTCAATCCCACAGAGACGGAGGACGCCATCGCGCTGATCCGCCGCATCAACGAGGGCGGCGTCACGATCTTCCTCATCGAGCATATCATGCGGGCGGTCGTGTCGCTGTGCGAAAAGGTCATCGTGCTGCACCACGGCGAGAAGATCGCCGAGGGCACACCGGCCCAGGTGATGAACGACCCCACCGTCATGGAGGTCTACCTGGGGAAAGGAGCTCAACATGTTAAAGGTTGAGGGGCTCAACGCGGGTTATGGCGCCGTACAGGTGCTGTGGGACGTGGGCTTCCACGTGGAGGACGGGGAGATCATCGCCATCCTGGGCGGCAACGGAGCGGGCAAGACCACGGCCGTCCGCGCTGTCACCGGCCTCATCCGGCCCATGAGCGGCAGCGTGCAGCTCGACGGCGTTGAACTTTGCGGCAAAAAGAGCCGGGCCATTCTGGACGCGGGCATTGTACAGGTGCCGGAAGGCCGCCAGCTCTTCACGGAGATGACCGTCTACGAAAACCTGGAGCTGGGGGCGTTTTCCCCGGCGGCGAAGGCGCGCCTGCCGGAGTCGCTGAAGGAGTGCTATGGCTATTTTCCTCGGCTCGCGGAGCGCGTTGGGCAGGCGGCGGGGACGCTCTCCGGCGGGGAGCAGCAGATGGTGGCCGTGGCACGGGCGCTGATCGGCCTGCCGAAGCTCCTCATTTTGGACGAGCCAAGCCTGGGGCTGGCGCCAAACGTCGTGGACGACATCCTTGAGGTGGCGTATGGCATGGCGAAGCGGCAGGGGCTGTCCGTCATCCTGGTGGAACAGGACGTCACCAAGGCGCTGGGCACGGCGGACCGGGGCTACGTCATCGAGAACGGGCGGGTGGCCCTGTCCGGCACGGCGGAGGAGCTCCGCACCAATGAGCATGTGAAGCGCGCGTATCTGGGAATATAGGAGGAATTTATCAATGACCGCGTTTCACCACTTTTCTCAGGCTGAGATTGTCCCCAACGCCGAGACTTTTGACGCGCTGAGCGAGTATTATGAAATGAAAGCGCATCCTGAGAGGTATAAGCGGTATCCTTCCTTCAAGGCCGCGATGAAGGATGTGTTCAGCACGGGGAGTACGCGTGTCCGGAAATTGGGCAGGTTTTCGAGAGTGCCACATACAGCCGGACTGGCTGCTGGTTTATCGTGTGGATGCAGAGGAAATTCTGCTGTTCTTGTCCCGAACAGGAACACATGCGGATTTGGCGTTCTGATCTCACCGGCCTCTACCCACAGGGCGCAGGGGCCGTTGGGATAAAATATCTTTTTTAAGGAGGAGTTTGTTATGAACATCAAGAAGTTGCTGGCCGTCCTGACCTGCGTGGCCGCGCTGTGCGGCGCCGCGTGGGGCGCGGAGCCCCCCATTCGCATCGGCGCGATGTATGCCCTCACCGGCGCGAACGCCGCCATCGGGACTAACATCATGCGTGGAGTTGATTTCGCCGTCAAGATGATCAACGAGGCCGGCGGCGTGAACGGACGCATGATCGAGGTCGTCCGCGGGGACACTGAGGGCGACGCCGCCAAGGCCCGCTCCGTCGCGGAGAAACTTGTCACCCAGGACCACGTTGACGCCCTGCTTGGCTGCCACCAGTCCACCCTTACCAACATCGCCGCCCAGGTGGGCGAGGCCAACGAGATCCCCATGATCACCGCCATCTCCACCGTCGATAACCTCTCCGAGAACGGCTATGAGTACTTCTTCCGTATGTGCCCCATGAACTCCGTCTACGTCCGCGGAATGTTCGATTACCTCCGCGACCAGGCCCGCGCCACCGGGCACGAGGTCAAGACCATCGCCATCTTCGCCGACAACTCCAACATTGGCCAGGAGATCATCCGCTGTGCCCGCATCTTCGCCCCGGACTACGGCATGGAGATCGTCGCCACCGTTGAGTACCAGGGCGGCCAGCCCGACATGAGCTCCGAGGTCCTGACCCTCAAGGAGGCCAACGCCGACGCCGTCATCGCCGAGAGCTACATCAACGACGCCACGCTCCTCATGAAGACCCTTCAGGAGCAGAACTACAAGCCCGCCATCCTCGTCGCCAAGGCCAACGGCTACACCGACCCCAGCTTCCTTCAGAACAACCAGGGAATTTCCAACGGGGTGGCCTCCGTCGTCGAATGGAACCCCGACCTCACCAAGGGCCGCGATGTCAACGCCGCCTTCAAGAAGGAGTTCGGCGTGGACATGAACGGTCACTCCGCCGAGTCCTTCACCGCCACGTGGATCCTCAAGACCGCCTTCGAGGCCGCCGGGACCACGAAGGGCTCCGCCGTCAAAGAGGCGCTGGAGAAGCTTGACATCCAGGGCAAGTTCCCCAACGGCCCGGAGATCATCCTGCCATACAACCGCATCAAGTTCGAGGACCACACCTTCGCGGGCAAGGAGCACTTCCACAACAACGTCTACGCCTCCATCGCCATCGCCCAGGTGCAGGACGGCCAGTACAAGACCGTCTGGCCGCTGGAGTACGCCGGGGCGCAGATCCAGTATCCCGCGCAGTACAAGTAACGGAAACACGAGCATCAACGAATAACGAATGCCAGGCCCTATGAGCGGGCCTGGCATTTTTTGCGTCCCGGCAGAAGGATGACTTGCTCACGAAGTTGAGGAACTGCCGCAGGCGAGGATTGATTCTCCGGGGTACTGCGGATCTGCTCCGGCGTCCCGTCGGCGGCGATGTGCCCCTCCGTCCATGAACAGCAATACACATCCGCGCCACACCTGGGGATAATCGGGCGGAGTGAGCCTGCCTCACCCCAAGGATAAATGAGGGCGGCCCAGTGAAGAAAAGCCCGTGCTTTCCCTCCACAAGGCCGCTCGCCGAAAAAAGGCCGGCCTGAGGCGCCGGCACACCGGGCTATTGAACCGTGACGACCTCGCCGTGCGAGAAGCAGAAGTCCGACAGCTCGTTGCCCAGACCGGGCAGGTCGGGGACCTCGATGAAGCCGTCATGGGGCTGATAGTCGTGGATGCAGAGCTGCCTGTTGTAGTCGAAGCGGTTGTACACGTGATGCTCGTGGATGGTGAAGTTGGGGATCGCCGCCTCCAACTGAAGGGCCGCGGCCGTCGAGAGCGGCGACGCGCACACGTGGGCCTGCACCCCCACGTCGTAGACGTGCGCCATGTCGCAGATCTTCTTCGCCTCGGTGATGCCTCCGCAGTTGCCGATGTCCGGCTGGATGAGCTGGGCCGAGCCGTTGACAAAGTAGGGCGCGTAGCCCCACCGGCTGTAGACGCGCTCGCCCTGGGAAATGGGGACGCGGACGCGTTCCGCGACGAACTTCGTCATCTCCGGCGTCGGGGTGCAGGGCTCCTCGAAGTACATGACGTTGAACTCCTCGGCCGCGCGTCCCAGCTGCACAGCGCCCTGAGCGTCGATGTAGGCATGGTTCTCCATGATGATGTCCACATCGGGCCCGACGGCCTCGCGCACGGCGGCCAGGCGCCCCACAACAATGTTGAAGTGGCGAGGAATCAGCCGGCGGGTTGTCTCCTCGGCGCAGTAACGGTGTCCGTCAGGATCGTAGGTGAAGAAGTCGAATTTGATCGCGTCGTATCCCTCGGCCACTGCCTTTTTAGCGTTCCGCACGTAGTCCTCGACGGACAGCGCAGGGATCTTCCTGTCGTCCCAGCCAAACTGGAGCTGGCTGGCGTAGCTGCGCAGGCGGCTCCTCATTTTTCCACCCAGAAGCTGATAGACAGGGACCTTGAAAAACTTGCCCCTGATGTCCCACAGCGCCGTGTCCAGGGCGGAGATGGCTGAGAAGATGACGGGACCGCCGTTCTGCCCCCAGAACGTGGACTTGTAAAGCTTCTCCCAGATGACCTCGTTGTCCAGCGGATCCATGCCGATGATGATTTGGGCAAGGTCCTGAATCATTCCAAAGGCGCCCCG
>JAFUYV010000139.1 GCA_017476945.1 Fretibacterium sp. | reverse complement strand
TCCTCCTGCTCCTGCTCCTAAAAGAAAGCATAGGGAGGCAAAAACGACCAAAGGCGAAAGACAAAAGGCCAAAGACGAAAGGGCAAAGGCCGATTTTGAGCGCAAAGGGGAGGGGGGAGCAATCCAAAAGGCCAGCCCCCTGGACTACATCCGGAAAAATCCGAGATTGCGGCAAACGCGCCGAAAATCCCGGAGAGGACTCCGGGGGGGTAAAAATTTCCTCAACAGGGTTTGGAAAGCGAGGAAAACACAAAGGGCAAAGAATAATCAGGCGGGCATGACGGACGAGGAGCTGCTCGACAGGGTGATTGATTTCCGGCGGTGAGCCACAGGGGGGCTCTGCGGCTCCGTCTTATTTCCTTGAAAGAACATCCTTCCATTCCTCTGGAAATCCCATACATGGGAGTTGTATGATATC
The DNA here is from genome assembly GCA_017476945.1 of Fretibacterium sp. Lineage (GTDB taxonomy): Bacteria > Synergistota > Synergistia > Synergistales > Aminobacteriaceae > JAFUYV01. The sequence continues at coordinate 6,985 of JAFUYV010000139.1, read as the reverse complement.
GCTGTAGTTGTCGATTAACTTCTCTAACTGTATTTCAAAAGAGTCCCAGCGTTCATCGCTATTCAGCATCCTCTTGATGGAAAGAAGCGCCGGAAATATCTTATTTAGCGTGCCGACTCTATACTTTTGATGTTCAGAATACAGGCGCGGAGTCTGTTTAAGCGGCATATTGTATAGTCGTCCATAATGCGCGCAAATATTACGAAGCTCTACAAGAGCCAATATCCAGCTCCCGAGGTATTTAGGATCGGTGTTGTAAAGCCGGGCAATTTCTTTACGGTCGTCTAAAACCATTATGCTATATAACGAGGAAAGATTTCCGAAAGTAAAAAGTTCAATCGCAGCCCACATTGGAAAATGTCCGTCATATTTGTTTATATGGTGTTTGACAAAGGGAACATTTTTCTGGCATTCCTGTTCTTTTAAGAAATTTTCCATTAGCATAGCATGAACGGATTTCCCATTTTTTAATTTTTTATACTCAAAATGCGTCTCATCAACATAGCCTTCAGGACCATATTTTAACGCGATAAAATTTGACAATTGAGCGCGAAGCTGGATTTCAATCTGCTCTATGACGTGAATAAGTTTATTGCGAAAAACGCTGTCAAACTCATGGAGCCGGTAAAGATGTTCCAGCGATGTTCCATCGACATACTTCTCCTTATCGTTTTCCTGAAACAATCCAATTCCATACGCGCTAAGACGGTAATAGTTCACCTTTTTGAGTATCTCAAGGGCGTCTGCGTCATCAGCAATAAGCAAATTATGTGCATTCTTCAGCCTTTCTATCTGTTGAGCATACGTCAGAGCTGGTTTTAACCGCAGCATTCTGACCCTCCCGGTATGTATAAAAAGTCCCTCCGTGGTCCGCAGTGCGCTGATATCTCAACGAGCATATCACGCCTTATGCGTGGAGGGCTCTATCAGAGCAAAGTATATAGCAAATCAGGAAGAATAGTCAAACGCGGCACGCGGAGAAAGGCGCCATCGCCTGCCCGTTCCCGGCGGGGGCCCGACGCCCAGGCCTTCGCCGCGAGCGCGAGCGATTAAGTTTTTGCGCGGGGGCTACCTCCCTCGCGTCAAATGTTTTATAATAGGCTAAACTGAGCTTCTGAACTGTCTCGACCGATAAACCGTTCCGCCCCTGCCGGCCCGCGAGGCCCCCTGCCTGGGGACGCCGTTTATCCTCGGACAAGGCGGAGCCTGAGAGGAAGTGCCCCCCGCGGGGGGAAGTTCACTTGAGGGGAGTTTTAAGATGAAGTTGCCGACATTTTTAGGCGGCGTCCACCCACCAGAGGGGAAGGCGAGCACCGAGGACAAGGCCGTTGAGGGCCTGCTCCCAAAGGGGGATCTGGTCTACCCCCTGTCCCAGCACATCGGGGCCCCCTGCGTCCCCGTCGTGGCAAAGGGCGACCACGTGCGGGTGGGGCAGAAGATCGCGGACTCGGAGGCCTTCGTCTCCGCGCCCATCTTCTCCAGCGTCTCAGGGACGGTGAAGGAGATCGGCCCGCGCATGACCATCCCCGGCAGCCTGGAGCCCTGCATCGTCATCGAGAACGACGGGCTCTACGAGGAGGGGCCGTCCCTCCTTGAGGAGCTGGGGCACAAGCCGGAGCCCGGCGAGTACGTCAAGCTCATCCGCGCGGCGGGCATCGTGGGCATGGGCGGCGCCTGCTTCCCCACCCACGTCAAGCTGTCGCCGCCCAAGGGCAGCGTCATCCGCTGGGTCATCGTCAACGGCGCGGAGTGCGAGCCCTACCTGAGCTGCGACAACCGCCTGATGCAGGAGCGCCCGGAGACCATCGTCCGCGGGCTGGAGCTCGTTTTAGAGCTCTTCCCGGAGGCGAGGGGCGTCATCGCCATCGAGAACAACAAGCCCAAGGCCATCGAGGCGCTGAGCGGCCTTGTCGCCAAGTGGAAGAACCCCCGCATCAGCGTGATGCCCCATAAGGTGAAGTACCCCCAGGGCGCTGAGAAGATGCTGATCTGGTCCGTCACGGGCCAGGAGACCCCTCCGCCCCCGGCGCTGCCCGCGGACGTGGGCTGCATCATCCTCAACGCCCGCACCACGTATCAGATCTGGCTGGCGCTGACCAAGGGGCAGCCCGTCACCGACCGCATCATCTCCGTGACGGGCGACGCCGTGGCGGAGCCCAAGAACCTTGAGGTCCCGCTGGGCATCTCCGTTCAGGAGCTCATTGACGCGTGCGGCGGCTTTAAATCGAACTCAGGGGGAAAATACCCCCCTGAAACCCCCGAATCAAACTCAGGGGAAAAATGCCCCCCTGAAACCCCCGGGGCCCCCGTGAAGGTGCTGGCCGGCGGGCCCATGATGGGCCTTGCCATGCGCTCGCTGGACGTGCCGGTGGTTAAGGGGACGTCGGGCATCCTGGCGCTGACGGCGAAGTCCGCCTGGATCGCGGAGGAGGGGGCCTGCCTGCGCTGCGGGCGCTGCGTGGAGGTCTGCCCCATGCGCCTGGAGCCCACCTTGCTGGACCACGCCGTGCGGCGCAGGGACTACGCCGAGTTCGAGGCCCATGGCGGCATGAGCTGCATCGAGTGCGGAAGCTGCGCCTACACGTGCCCCGCCTCCCGCCACCTGGTCCAGAGCTATAAGGACGGCAAGGCTGCCGTGACGGCGGCCCGGCGCGCGGCGGCCGCGGCGGCCAAGGCAAAGGCCGAAGCGGCCCAGAAGCTCGAAACGGAGGCGAAGAAATGAGCGCTCGTTTTGTTGTCGCAACCTCACCTCACATCCATTCCCCGCTGACCACGCGGCAGATCATGGCCTCGGTCATCATCGCGCTGGTCCCGGCGGGCCTTGTGGGGATTTGGACCTTTGGCCTCTCCGCCGTGTGGGTGATCCTCACCTGCGTCGCCGCCTGCGTGCTCTCCGAGTATCTGTGGCAGCGCCTTCGCGGTGAGAAGTCCACCCTTGGCGACCTCTCCGCCGCCGTCACGGGCCTGCTCCTGGCCTACAACCTGCCGCCCTCGATCCCTCTGTGGATGGCCGCGGTGGGCTCCGTCTTCGCCATCATCGTGGTGAAGCAGTTCTACGGCGGCATCGGCTGCAACATCGTGAACCCGGCCCTGGCCGGCCGCGCGATGATGCTCATCTCCTGGCCCATCGCCATGACCACCTGGACAGTCCACGGGGTCAGCGGCGCGACCCCCCTCGCGGTGATGAAGATGGGGGCCGCCGCCACGTCCTCCGCCACGGCGGCGGGGCCAGCGGCGGTCATCCCCCCGCTGTGGGACCTCATCGCCGGCACGATGGGCGGCTGCATCGGCGAGACCTCCGCGCTGCTCCTGCTGCTGGGCGGCCTCTACCTGATGTGGGAGGGGATCATCTCCTGGCGCATCCCGGTGGTGTACATCGTCACCACGGCGGCGCTGGCCGCGCTCTTCGGGCACGGCGGCGGCTGTTTCCCGCACTACGAGGTCCTGACGGGCGGACTGATGCTGGGGGCCGTCTTCATGGCGACGGACTACACCACGTCGCCCATGACCGCGAAGGGGCAGATCCTCTACGCCTTTGGCTGCGGCCTGCTGACGGCGCTCATCCGCACGTGGGGCGGCTACCCTGAGGGCGTGTCCTACTCCATCCTCATCATGAACATCACGGTCCCGCTGATCGACCGGTACACGGCCCCGCGGAACATGGGGACGCCCAAAAAGACATGGTTTCACAGAGGGGAGGCGTCGAAATGACGGAGAAAATGACCTCTAAGCCGGGGGTTTCGGGGGGCCAGTTTCCCTCTGAGCCCGATTTGAGGGCGGAGACGCGGAAGAAGATACTCCGCCTCGGGGGCACGCTCTTCCTGGTGACGGCCGTCACGGGGCTCATCCTGGGCTTCGTGGAGTGGGGCACCCGGATCGCGATCGAGCAGGCTGAGGCCGAGGCCAAAGCCGAGGCCCTGCGGAACGTCATGCCGGGGGCAGAGACGTTCGCCTCCGTGCCTCTGGCCGAAGGGGCCGGGGACATGGTCGTCGAGGTCCAGCAGGCCACGGACAGGGGCGGCTCGACGGTGGGCTGGTGCCTCACCGTCACGTCGAAGGGCTACGGCGGGCCGGTGGGGTTCGTCGCCGGCATCGCGAAGGACGGGACGATCCGGGGGATCAACATCCTGAGCCACTCCGAGACGCCGGGCCTGGGGGCCAAATCCACGGAGCCGGAGTTCTATGGGCAGTTTGCGGACAGAAAGGCGCCGCTGAAGGTGGTCAAGGGCGCGGCTGAGGGGGCGGACGAGATAGCCGCCATCTCCGGCGCGACCATCACCTCCAACGCCGTGACCCATGGCGTCAACGCCGCGGCGGAGTATTGGGAAAAGAACCTTAAGGAGGGCCAGAAATGAGCCGGACTAATCCCTTGAAAATTGTTACGAACGGGCTCCTGGCCGAGAACCCGACCTTCGTCCAGTGCATCGGCCTGTGCCCCACCCTCGCCGTGACCACCAGCGTGGCCAACGGCGTGGGCATGGGCATCGCGGCGACGTTCGTGCTCATCGCGTCCAACGCCGTCATCTCCCTGCTGCGCAAGATGGTGCCGGACGAGGTCCGCATCCCCATCTTCATCGTCGTCATCGCGGGCTTCGTGACGGTCATCCAGTTCCTGATGGAGGGCTTCGCCCCGGAGCTGAACAAGGCGCTGGGCATCTTCATCCCGCTCATCGTCGTCAACTGCATCATCCTGGCGCGGGCGGAGGCCTTCGCGTCCAAGAACGGCGTCATCGCCTCGGCGCTGGACGGCGTGGGCATGGGGCTGGGCTTCACCTGCGCCCTGACGTTCCTGGGCTCCATCCGCGAGGTGCTGGGCAGCGGCACGCTCCTCGGCACGCCGGTGGTGGGCTTCGACCCCATCCTGCTGGTGGTCCTGGCGCCCGGCGGCTTCATCGTGCTGGGCTGCTGCATGGGGGCCTTCCGCGCCATCCAGGCGAAGCTGGCGGCACGGAAGGGCTGCGCCGCGCCGGAGAAGGCCAAGGGCTGCGCGGGCTGCGCCATGGCGGGGGCCTGTGGGGAAGGAGGTAAAGCCTGATGACCGAACTGCTTCTGCTCTTCATCAGCTCCATCTTCGTTCACAACATCCTGCTGTCACGCTTCTTGGGCTGCTGTCCTTTCATGGGCGTCTCCAGCAGGTCGGAGACGGCGCGGGGCATGGGTGTGGCCGTGGTGTTTGTCATCGTGCTGGCGTCGCTCATGACGTGGCTGACGTACAACTTCCTGTTGGTGCCGCTGCACCTGGAGTACCTCTACACCCTGTCGTTCATCCTGGTGATCGCGGCGCTGGTGCAGTTCGTTGAGCTGGCGCTGAAGAAGCTCAACCCAACGCTGTACAAGTCGCTGGGCATCTTCCTCCCGCTCATCACCACGAACTGCGCGGTGCTGGGCGTGGCGGTGCTGAACATGAACGAGGGCTACGGTCTGGCGGCGTCCCTGGTGAACGCGCTGGGCTCGTCGCTGGGCTTCCTGCTGGCGATCTCCCTCATGGCCGGCATCCGCGAGCGCATCGAGACGAACGAGGGCATCCCGGACTGTCTGCGCGGCCTGCCCATGGCGCTGATCACGGCGGGGCTCATGTCCATCGCGTTCATGGGCTTCAACGGCATCATCAAGTAAGGGAGGGGTCGGTCGTGGATTTCATGCACGTTATTGTCGAGCCCGTGGCTCTGATGGGGATTATGGGGGGCGTGTTCGGCGCGCTTCTGGCCGTCGCCTCCATCGTCTTCCGGGTTCATCAGGACGAGCGCATCGGGCTGATCCGCGCGGCGCTCCCCGGGGCGAACTGCGGCGGCTGCGGCTATCCCGGCTGCGACGGCTACGCCTCCGGCGTGGTGAACGACGGGGCCGCGACAAACAAATGTTCCGTTGGCGGCGCGCCCGTGGCCCAGAAGATCGCGGATATCATGGGCGTGAAGGCCGAGGCGGCGGAGCCCATGCGCGCGTTTGTGCGCTGCAAGGGGACCCCCGAGGCGTCGCCCCGCCTGGCGGACTACGACGGCGTCAGGGACTGTCGTGCGGCGGCGACGGTGCCCGGCGGCTCGCCCAACGCCTGCCCCTTCGGCTGCATCGGGTTTGGAACCTGCGCGAAGGTCTGCCCCTTCGGGGCGCTGTCGATGGAGAACGGCCTGCCGAGGGTGGACACGGACAAGTGTACGGGCTGCGGCGTCTGCGTGTCCAACTGCCCGAAGGCCGTGCTGGCGCTGGCGCCGCGCAAGGCGAATATCATCGTGGCCTGCAACTCGCACTGGAAGGGCCCGATGGTCCGCAAGGTGTGCAGCGCGGGCTGCATCGCCTGCGGCATGTGCGTCAAGAACTGCCCGGTCCAGGCCATCGCGCTGGACCACGACCTGGCGGTGATCGACCAGCACAAGTGCATCAACTGCGGCCGTTGCGCGGCAAAGTGCCCGACCAAGTGCATCGCGGCCGCGCAGGCCTGTGAGGCGCAGGAGAAGACGGCGTAACCTCATTTAATCGCTCACGCCGCGAGGCTGATTTAATCGCTCACGCCGCGGGGCTGGTTTAGCCGCTCACGCCCCGCAGGGCACGGGCGGACAGGCGTTGTGAGGCTGCAAGCGCAGTGCCCCGTCTCCCCCGGTCCAAAAGCCGGGGGAATTTTTCTGGGCCTGAGAGATTGACAAGTTCCAGAAATTTGGTAGAATATCTATTGTTGTTCCGGGGCTGTAGCGCAGCTGGGAGCGCGCTTCCCTCGCACGGAAGAGGTCGGGAGTTCGAATCTCCTCAGCTCCACCATTTTGTTCGGGGCGTAGCGCAGCCTGGTTAGCGCACCTGCTTTGGGAGCAGGGGGTCGAAGGTTCAAATCCTTTCGCCCCGACCAGTGCGAACCGGCGGTGTAGACGCGGGAATAGCTCAGCTGGCTAGAGCGATGGCCTTCCAAGCCGTAGGTCGCGGGTTCGAATCCCGTTTCCCGCTCCATAGAGATGCGAGACGCGCTTGTAGCTCAGCTGGATAGAGCAACGGCCTTCTA
>JAFUYV010000138.1 GCA_017476945.1 Fretibacterium sp. | reverse complement strand
TAGGGAAGCGGTCTATCGCGCCAATATGGAGCTGCCTCAACGCGGGCTGGTCGTCTGCACGTGGGGGAACGTGTCGGGCATCGACAGGAAGAGCGGCCTGATGGTCATCAAGCCCTCCGGCGTGGAGTACGAGGACCTGACTCCGGACAAACTGGCCGTCGTGGACATGGAGAATAAAATTGTGGAGGGCAGCCTGAACCCGTCCTCCGACACGAAGACGCACGTGGAATTATACAAGGCCTTTCCGTCACTGGGCGGCATCGTCCACACGCACAGTCCCCACGCGGTGGGCTGGGCCCAGGCCGGGCGGGACATCCCCAGCTATGGCACGACCCACGCGGACTACTTCTACGGCCCCGTGCCCTGCGCAAGGAACCTCACCGCGGAGGAGGTCGAGGAGGACTATGAGCGCAACACGGGCAAGGTCATCATCGAGACCTTCAGGGAGCGCGGCCTCGATCCCGTGGCCGTCCCCGGCGTCATCTGCCGCAACCACGGCCCCTTCACCTGGGGGAAGGACGCGGCCCAGGCGGTCTACCACGCTGTGGTGATGGAGGAGGTCGCCCGCATGGCGCTCTACACGGTGATGCTCGACCCTAACACGCCCCCCACGCCGCAGCACGTGCAGGACAAGCACTACCTGCGCAAGCACGGCCCAAATGCTTATTACGGCCAGACTGCCGGGCATACGCACTCCTGAAAGGAGGGCGGCGTTGGGCAGGCCGGCCGCGCTGGAGCAAAGCGCGGGGCGCCTCGCGGAGGCGCTGGCCAGACTATCCAGCTTACGCGGCCCTGAAAGGGGCATGGCGTCCGGCAGGCCGGCCGCACCGAAGTAAAGCGCGGGGCGCCTCGCGGAGGCGCTGGCCAGACTATCCAGCTTACGCGGCCTTGAAAGGGGCATGGCGTCCGGCAGGTCGGCTGTGCCGGGGCGAGGTGCGGGGCGCCTCGCGGAGGCGCTGGCCAGACTGTCCAGTTTACGCGGCCCTGAAAGGGGCATAGCGTTGGGCAGGCAGGCCGCGCTGGAGCAAAGCGCGGGGGGCTTTGTGAAGGCCAGGCTAAGTACAGACAGAAATGAGGAGGATAACGGATGAAAACGCCACGCATAGAAAAGGCCCTGTTCGGCCATATGCCGGACGGCCGCGAGGTTTACAACTACACGCTGTTTGACGAAAAAGGCCAGAGCATCGTCCTATCGGAGTACGCCTGCGCCATCGTGGAGATCAACGTCCTGGACAGAAAGGGACATCTGCGCGATGTGGCGCTGGGCTTTGACCATCTGGAGGACTACCTCGCCGACACACGTTCCTTCGGGGCTGTCATCGGCCGCTACGCCAACCGCATCGCGAAGGGGATGTTCACGCTGAACGGCGTGACGTACCACCTCGCGCGGAACAACGGCGAGAACAGCCTGCACGGCGGCCTCCAGAGCTTTAAGAAAAAATTATTTTCCTCGGAGGTCCGCGACGGCGCGGCGGTCCTCACCTACACAAGCCCGGATCTGGAGGAGGGCTACCCCGGAAACTTCACCCTCACGGAGACAGCGTCCTTTTCGGGCGGCGTGTTCAGGATGCAGTTTGACTATGTCTGCGACAAGGACACCCCGGCGAACATCACGAACCATAACTACTTCAACCTGAACGGGCACGGACGCGGCGCCATCCTGAACCACAGGGTGATGATCCATGCCGACCGCTTCTGCCGGGCGGACGACGGGCTTTTAGTTCAAGCTCCGACGGTTCCCGTGGACGGCACGCCCTTCGACCTGCGGACGCCGCGGACCATTCTCGAGGGCCTTTCCTCGTACTCGGACGATATCATCCGCGCCCGGGGCGGGTATGACCACTGCTTTGAGATATCTAAGCACGAGGGGCCCGACGCTGCTGTAGTGGGGGATGAGAGCGGCATCCGCCTGGAGGTCTATTCGGATATGCCGGCGCTTCAATTCTACACGGGAAACATGATTGGCGGCCATGTGGCGGGCAAGAAGGGCGCGTTCTACAACACGTTCGACGGCTTCGCGCTGGAGAGCCAGCAGTTCCCCAACGCAGTGAACGAACCCCGGTTCCCAAGCGCGGTCATCAAGGCGAACGAGCCCGCGTCGGCGTTTATTGAATATCGCTTCGGCTGCGAGTAAATGACGCGACGCGGAGTCCGGACAGACGAAAGCGCCCCCGAACGGAGGGCGCTTAATCGTTTGATTTAACACGGGGCGTTTTTGCTCCCCCCGCATCACCAGAACCGAACTGCCTATTTCCATTTCCGCACCTTCGGTACCGGCTCCAAGGTATGTTCCGCCTGCCGGTATTCCGCTACTTGCTTACGATAGTCATTTAAGTAACTCATTCTCGTATTTTCGTCGTGAAGAAGCGCTCCACCGAGGCGAGGATGTCCTCGCTGCTCATGGATTTCAGGATATAACCCTCCGGCTTCAGAGCCATAACGCTCATCACGCTGTCGCGGTCGTTCTTGCCCGTGAGGAAGATCACGGGAATATCGGCTGACTTCGGCTCAGCCCTGAGCTTTTCAAGCACTTGGGGACCGGTCATGACCGGCATATCGTAGTCAAGCAGGATGAGATCAGCAATATGTCCCATCATGAAGTATTCGATGGCCTCTTTCCCCGAACATACCGCAATGACGTGATATTTCCTTCCAAGCAGGCTTTGCATCATCTTCAAAAACGTAATGTCGTCGTCCACCAAAAGGAGGCTTTCCTCCCTTTTGAGGGGCTCAGATCCCGAACAGGCCAGCGACTGAACAGTCTCAGAGATGACGGTGACGTCGAAGGGGCGGGTAAACTCCTGCGCGATCAGGTCCTTTGGGATGGCCTTCTCAACCTCCGTAAGGTCCTTCTCATAGCCCATGACGCACAGCGGCTTGTTCGTTTTGAGACACACCTCCTTCAGGTACGCCAGCACATCCATGGAATCGCGCCCAAAATCCCCTGCTGACAGCACAAAAACATTCACGCCGCCGTCCTTCTCCTCTATCTCCTTTATATTCCCAATAACAGGCTCGACGCTGACGAGTTCGATACCCGCCGCTTCCAGAAGCGTCCCCAGGCGCTTGGTCATCAGCGCTGCGCCATGGTTGATCAGCAAAACTTTCAATGCCATAATAAATACCTCCCAAAATCACGAAAGAATCTCGTTTATACGGCTCCGGTCAAAGCTCTCTATCGCGCGGCGAAGCTGCTCGACGCGCTCCCTCTCGTTTTCCGGTATGAGGAATCCGTCAAGATATTCCAGCGCGTACGCCATGCTTTCGGTATCAAAGGTTGCCGCGAAATCGCGAATGGAATCGTACGTCTCGCGCAGCTCCTCATCCGAAATGAGCGGCAGCTCCTCATCCGTCTTCTTCGCCGGTGCGTAAAGCGGCGAGAGCGCCGCGCCGAGAGCGCGGTAACGCTCCAGCAGTCCGGCAAGCTCCGCGTCCAGCGCCGCCTCGTCGCCCGCCTTCCCCGCATACTCCAGCTTCTCCGCCAGCGCGCCCAAAGACTCCGCGCCGACGGCACGCGACGTGCTCTTCAGCGCGTGGACCTTTATCGTGGTGTTCGCAATGTCCCGCGCGCGCCAGAAGTTCTCTATTCCCCCCGCGTTCTCCGCGACGTTTTCGCCGTAGATTTTCAGCATGTCGAGATAGTTTTCACTG
>JAFUYV010000137.1 GCA_017476945.1 Fretibacterium sp. | reverse complement strand
GAGAGCGGCAAGAAAGTCCGCGTCTGCAAGAAGTGCGGCGAGATTATTGACAAGGCGTGAGGGGAGGGGTTAGATCATGGTTCCGCGCATGTTGGAAAAATACAAGAATGAAATTTCCCCGGCCCTGCTCAAGGAGTTTGGCTACAAGAACGTGATGCAGCTTCCCAGGATACAGAAGGTTGTCGTCAATATTGGCGTCGGGGACGCGAAGCTGGACATTAAATTTATGGATGCGGCAATCGCCGAGCTGAGGGCTATCACGGGCCAACAGCCACTCCTGAAGCGCGCGAAGAAGTCCATCGCGGGCTTCAAGGTACGTCAGGGGATGCCGGTTGCGTGTTCGGTGACTCTGAGGGGAAACAAGATGTGGGAGTTCCTTGACCGCCTCATCTCTCTGGCTCTGCCGGGCATCAAGGACTTCCAGGGTATCTCCCGCAAGGGGTTTGACGGCCGTGGTAATTATAACCTGGGGCTGCGTGAGCAGTTGATCTTCCCGGAGATCAGCTATGACAAGGTGATCCGCTCCCGTGGAATGAACATCACGATTGTGACGAGCGCGCCCAGTGACGAGGAAGCCTACGCCCTCCTCAAGGGTATGGGTATGCCCTTCAACAACCGTTAGACAAGGGGGTACGAAGAGATGGCGAGAAAGGCATTGAAGTATAAGGCGAAGATGCCCCCGAAGTTTGAGGTGCGGCGTTACAATCGCTGCCCACTGTGCGGCAGGATACATGGATATATGCGCATGTTTGATATGTGCCGCTGCTGCTTCCGCAAACTTGCCCGCGAGGGTAGGATTCCCGGCGTCGTCAAGTCGAGTTGGTAGCCTAAGGGGGCAAGGGAATGTATGTAAACGATCCGATCGCGGATATGCTCACAAGGGTGCGCAACGCGAACATGATTTACAGCGAGAGTGTCGATGTGCCCGCCAGCAAGATCAAGCTGGCTATCGCCCGGATACTGAAGGATGAGGGCTACATCAAGAACTTCAAGACGGTCACGGACCCGAAGAAGCCCTATGCATCCATCCGCATCTTCCTGTCCTATGGCCCGGAGCGCGAGCGGGTTATTCAGGGCCTGCGGCGCATCAGCAAGCCGGGACGGAGGATTTACGTGGGCAAGGATAAACTTCCGGTCGTCATGGGAGGCTTGGGACTCGCGATCCTCTCCACCTCTCAGGGGTTGAAGACTGGGGCAGAGGCCTCGAAACTTGGCCTTGGCGGCGAAGTCCTCTGCTATGTCTGGTAAGGGAGGCTGAACGAATGTCTCGTATTGGACGCAAAGCAGTCAGCATCCCCAAGGGCGCGGCTGTTTCCCTGTCGGGGGATAAGATCGTCGTCAAGGGGCCTAAGGGCGAGCTGAGCACCCCGTTGATGCCGGGGATCTCCGTGAGCGTTGAGGATGGTCAGGTGAAGGTTTCCCGCTCAAGCGACGAGAAACAGGCCCGTGCGTGGCACGGCATGACCCGTGCCCTCATCGCCAACATGGTGACGGGGGTGACCGAGGGCTTCCAGAAGACGATGGAGATTGTGGGCGTGGGCTGGAGAGCTCAGCTCCAGGGCAAGAAGCTGGTGATGAACCTTGGCTTCTCCCATCCCGTTGAGTTCACCCCGCCAAGCGGCATTGAGATCGTGGTGGAGAACCCGATTAAGTTCATCGTCAAGGGGATCGATAAGGAGCTGGTGGGGCAGACCTGTGCTCTGATCCGGCAGTATCGTCCGCCAGAGCCCTACCACGGCAAGGGGATCCGTTTTGAGAACGAATATATCGCCCGCAAGGCCGGCAAGACGGGCGCGAAGTAGTGTTAGGGAGCGCAGAGAATGAAGAAGAGAAGCAGAAACGATATGCGCGTCATGCGTCATGAAAGGCTGCGCCGCACGCTTTCCGGGACGGCCGAGAAGCCGAGGATGGCTGTTTTTCACAGCCTGAGTCACCTTTATGTCCAGATCATTGACGACGAGTGTGGACATACCCTTGCAGCCGTCTCCACCCTTGAGAAGTCCGTGAAGGAGACGCTGAAGGGAACCTGCAATGTCGAGGCCGCCAAAGTGATTGGCAGGCTGGCTGCGGAGCGCGCCAGGGCGAAGGGAATCGAGACGGTGGTCTTTGATCGCGGAGGGCATCAGTATCATGGCAAGGTCAAAGCCTTGGCTGACGCGGCCCGCGAGGCCGGCCTCAAGTTTTAGACTATTTTGGGAGGACGGGCTAAATCATGATCACAAAGCGAATTGATGCTAAGTCCTTGGACCTGAAAGAGCGCGTCGTCGCCATCAACCGCGTGAGCAAGGTCGTCAAGGGAGGCAAGCGTTTTAAATTTGCGGTGCTCGTCGTCGTGGGCGACGGGGATCGTTATGTTGGCGCGGGGATCGGCAAGGCGAAGGAGATCGCCGAGGCCGTCCGCAAGGGGATCGAGAAGGCGAGCAAGGAGCTTGTCGCGATCCGCAGGGACGGGGATACCATGCCCCACCCTGTGACGGGCGAGTTTGGCGCCGCGAGGGTCCTCCTCAAGCCCGCTCCTGCGGGAACGGGTGTCATCGCCGGAGGTGTTGTCCGTGCCATCATGGAGCTGGGCGGGGTGAAGGACGTCGTCACCAAGGTTGTGGGGCGTACCTCCAACTCCATCAACGTCGCCTGGGCCACGCTCGAGGCAATCAAGGAGACCCGCACGGCGGACGAGATCTATAAACTCCGCGGCAAGAAGGCCCTGGAGGCCGCCCCTGTGGAGTAGGAGGTTTTGCCATGTCAAAGATAAAAATCAAGTGGGTCAAGAGCGCGATCGGTTTTTCGGACCGTCAGAAGCGCACCCTGAAAGCTTTGGGCTTTACAAAACTTCAGTCCACAGTGGAGCATGAGGATACTCCTCAGGTCCGTGGGATGGTTGAGCACGTCCGGCACCTTGTCGTCTGGACGACCGAGAACTGAGGAGGCGACGGATATGAACCTTCATGATCTCCGGCCGGCCCTGAACTCCAGGCGTGGAAACAAGCGCCTGGGACAGGGGATTGGCAGCGGAACAGGCAAGACGTCGGGCAAGGGCAATAAGGGACATAAAGCCCGTACCGGCGGCGGCGTTCGCCCTGGCTTTGAGGGGGGGCAGATGCCCCTCACCCGCAGGACGCCCAAGCGCGGGTTCAACAACGCCCGCTTCGCCACGCAGTACCAGATCGTGAACCTCCTTTCCCTGGAGGCAAAGTTCGAAAATGGGCAGGAGGTTTCTCCGGAAACTCTGTTGAAGGCCGGGCTGATTCACAACTTGGAGTTGCCCGTAAAGGTGCTGGCAAAGGGAGAACTGCACAAGGCGTTGACGGTGAAGGCCGCGGCCTTCAGCAAGGGCGCGGATGAGAAGATCAAGGCGGCCGGTGGGAAGGCCGAGGTGATCTAACGTGTTCGGGTCCTTTGGCGACGCCTTCAGACTGCCTGACCTGAAACGACGGATACTCTTCACCCTGGCGATCCTCTTCATCTTCCGCTTGGGGGCGTATATTCCGACCCCGGGTGTTGACAGGGCTGCGATGGCGAACCTGTTCAGCGGCAGCGGGGGTGGGGTGATGGATTTCCTTAACCTCTTCTCCGGCGGTGCGTTGAGCCGTTTCGGCATCTTCTCGCTGGGGGTCGCCCCCTACATCAACTCAAGCATCGTCATGCAGCTCCTTGTGGTCATCTTCCCCTTCCTGGAAAAACTCCAGAAGGACAGCTCCGACGGGCGCAAGAAGATTGTACAGTGGACGCGCTACGGCTCCGTTCTCTTCGCCGTGGTGCAGGCTATTGGTATGACGGCGTGGATCGGGAACTTGGGGATATTCTCAGGCTCCTTCTTTGATGCTTTTATGATCGTTGTGACCCTGACGGCAGGATCCCTCGCGGTGATGTGGCTGGGTGAGGAGCTTTCCGACCATGGCGTTGGAAATGGCATCTCGTTGTTGATTTTTGCCGGTATTGTCGCGCGTATCCCGGAGGCGATTATCCAGACTTGGAATATGGTGAAGCTGGGTGAGCTGAACGTGCTGGCTCTGCTGGTGGGGATCGTCCTCATGGTGGCCGTGGTGGCTGGCTGTATCCTCCTCCAGGAGGGGCAGCGCCGCCTTCCGGTGCAGTACGCCAAGCGCGTGGTGGGCAACAAGGTCTACGGCGGGCAGAGTACGTTTATTCCCCTGAAGGTCAATCAGGCGGGGGTTATCCCTATCATCTTTGCCTCCTCGCTGCTGATCTTCCCCTACACCATCGCCAGTTACTTCCGGGACAGCTCCGTGGGCAGCTTCCTGATGAACCTTTTTACGCCCAACGGCGTCTTTTATATCCTGTGTAACATCGTGCTGATCATCTTCTTCTCCTATTTCTATACAGCGGTGGTCTTCAATCCGTCCGACATCGCCAGCAACATGAAGAAATATGGTGGGTTTATCTTGGGCATCCGCCCCGGGCAACCCACGTCGGACTACATCACTAAGGTGATGGAGCGCATCACTCTGGCGGGCGGCGTCTTCCTGGCGATTATCGCGCTGATCCCGAACGTCATGTCCTCCGTTCTGAATGTGAGGAGCTTCTACTTCGGCGGGACGGCGGTGCTCATCGTTGTGGGCGTGGCGCTGGATACGATCAATCAGATTGAGGCTCAGCTCCTGATGCGCCACTATGACGGGATACTGAAGAAGTCGGGCGGCAAGTCTGGCAGCCTGCTTCGCGTGTAGGGGAGGCGGCGCTGTGAGACTGGTGCTTTTAGGCGCCCCTGGCGCGGGGAAGGGGACCCAGGCTGCCCTGTTGAAGGAACGCGATGGATGTGTCCACGTCTCGACGGGGGACATCTTCAGGCAGAACCTGAAGGATGCAACCCCCTTGGGACTGGAGGCAAAGCAGTATATGGATAAAGGGGCTCTGGTGCCCGACGAGGTGGTCATGAAGATGGTCTCCTCGCGCTTACTGGAGCCAGATGCGATGGAAGGCTTCCTTCTGGACGGCTTCCCAAGGACAGTCCCCCAGGCGGAGTTCCTGGAGCGTTTTCTGCGCGAGCATGGAACGAAGCTGGATGCCGTATTGCTTTTCTCCATCGATGACGAGATCCTTGTGCAGCGTCTCTCCAATCGTCGGACCTGTCGCTCCTGCGGCGGGATATTCAACCTCCTGACGATGGAGGGAAAGGGAACGTCGTGTCCCTCCTGCGGCGGAGAGCTCTTTCAGCGTGACGACGATAACGAGGCTGTCATCCGCAACCGCCTGAAGGTGTTTCACGAGCAGACGGAGCCGCTCGTCGCCTGGTATCGGGAGCGGGGGCTGTTGCGCGAGGTGGACGCCTCAGACGCGCCGTCGGCAATTTATGAAAGGGTAAAGGCTGCCCTGTAATGGTGCATCTTAAAAGCCCTGCAGAACTTGTCCGTATGCGCCGTGCCGGGAAGGTGGTCGCGGATGTACTGGACCATATCAGGGAGGCTGTGCGGCCCGGCGTTGTGACGGCGGAACTGGATGGCCTGGCGGAGGAGTATATACGCTCCTGCGGTGGGGCGCCGGTCTTTAAAGGTTACCGCCCGATGCCGTCCATGACTCCTTTCCCGGGGACGATCTGTGCTTCAATCAACGAGGAGGTCGTCCACGGAATCCCCAGTGCGGAGCGTCGGCTTGAGGAGGGAGATATCCTCAGCGTTGATGTGGGAGTTTGTCTTGACGGCTATTGCGGGGATGCCGCCTGCACCTATCCGGTTGGAGCTATCTCCGCGGAGCGGCAGGCACTTCTGGACGTGACGGAGGCCTCTCTCAACAGGGCGATTGACGCTGCCCTTAAGGGCCGCACGCTGGGGGATATTGGGTATGCTGTCGAGTCCTATGTCAAGCCCCTGGGATATGGAATCGTCAGGGACTACACGGGACACGGCATTGGGAAAAAGATGCATGAGGCTCCACAGGTGCCCAATTTCGGACATCCTGGGCGCGGTGTTACCCTTCAGAGGGGAATGACGATAGCCATAGAGCCTATGATCATGTCGGGGCGAGAGGACGTCAGGGTCGGAGAGAACGGCTGGACGGTTTTTACTGCCGATGGTTCCGATGCGGCGCATTTCGAGCGGTCGATCGCCATCCTGGACGATGGGCCGGAGATTTTGACCCCATGGACAAGTCGGATGGCTCATTAGAGCTGCTCCCCGGCCATTACCCCCTGGGGCAGGTTGTCCTGTCCCGGCGTGGGAAGGACAGGGGAAGGTTTTATGTGGTCGTTGGCTTTGAGAAGGATCGGCTGGCTTTGGCGGATGGGGACAGGTTTAACGTCTCCCGGCCGAAGAGGAAGAATCCGAGGCATGTCCAGAGGACGTCGCGCTGTGCGGCGGAACTGGTTGAGCTGATAGGGGCGAAGAGGGACATCGACCGCGGACGTTTCTGTCAGGTCCTTGCCGGGCTCAGGGATGCGCCAGCAGAAGGATAAAATTCGGAACGGAGAGGCAGGGCAGTTTATGGCAAACGCGGGAAAAGAGGAAGTCATTGAGGCAAAGGGCGTTATCTGCGAACCGCTTCCCAACGCCATGTTTCGTGTGGAGCTGGAGAACGGGCACAAACTTCTGGCTCATGTCTCGGGTAAGATGAGGATGCACTTCATCCGTATCCTCCCCGGGGACAGGGTACTTGTCGAGGTTTCGCCCTACGATTTGACAAGGGGAAGGATTATCTATCGTTATAAATAGGGCGTGTCCCTTGAAAATCTTTAATGCTTTTATGAGGAGTGGGAACGATGAAGGTCAGGCCTTCGGTAAAACCGATCTGTGAGTTTTGCAGGGTGATCCGGCGTCATGTCGTCGTGCGCGTTATCTGCAGCCGCGACCCGCGCCATAAGCAGCGTCAGGGAGTAAGGAGGTAGGGGAATGGCTCGTATTGCAGGTGTGGATCTTCCGCGTGACAAGCGCATTGAGATCGCTTTGACTTATATCTTCGGGATCGGGCTTCCCTCCGCGAAGAAGATCCTGGCGGCGACGGGAGTAAATCCCGACATCCGCGTGAAGGACCTTGAGGAGGCCGATGTACAGAAGCTGCGCCGTGAGATTGAGGAGCATTACCGTGTTGAAGGTGATCTTCGCCGTGAGGTCTCCATGAACATCAAGCGGCTTATCGACATCGGTTGTTACCGTGGTCTTCGCCATCGCCTGGGGCTTCCCGTCCGCGGACAGCGGACGAAGACAAACGCCAGGACGCGCAAGGGGCCGCGCCGTACGGTGGCCAACAAGAAGGTCGCCACAAAGTAGGGAGGGGCAATCGTGGCTAAAAGAACAACGGTCCGCAAGGGCAAAAAGCGTGAGAAGAAGAATATAAACTATGGCGTGGCGCATATCTACTCCACGTTCAACAATACGATTCTGTGCATCAGCGACAGGGGCGGCAACGTGATCTCCTGGTCCAGCGGCGGTAACGTGGGCTTCAAGGGGACAAGAAAGTCCACCCCCTTCGCGGCGCAGATTGCGGCTCAGCAGGTGGCGAAGGGTGCCCAGGATCAGGGGGTCCAGGAGATCGACGTTATCGTGAAAGGGCCCGGCCCCGGTCGTGAGTCGGCGATTCGTTCCCTGCAGGCGGCGGGCCTTCAGGTCAATTTGATCAAGGATACGACGCCCATCCCCCATAATGGCTGCCGTCCTCCCAAAAGGCGCCGCGTCTAGTACCGCCCCTCTGTCAGAGGGCATTTCAGGGCAACCCCGGCGTCTGCGAAAGGAGCGTAATTTATGATAGAAACCTTGGATATCCTGCGGCCTGCGCTGAAAATGGAGGAGAACACCCCCACTTATGGAAGGCTGTCCATGGAGCCCCTGGAGCGCGGCTATGGAATGACCTTGGGCAACGCGCTGCGCCGGGTCCTGCTTTCCTCAATTCGGGGCGCCGCCATTACATCGGTCCGTATTGATGGGGTGCTGCATGAGTTCAGCACTATTCCTGGCGTGCGTGAGGATGTCATTGAGATCCTGATGAACCTGAAGCATATTCCCGTCCGCTCCAGGAGCAAGGAGGTCCGCGTTATCTCCGTGGACATCAAGAAGGCCGGCGTGGTGACGGCGGGGGATCTTCCGGAGGACAGCGAGGTCGATTTCATTGACCCGAAGGCGAAAATCTGCACGATGGAAAAGGGTGCCCATCTTGTGATGGACCTCTACATTGAACAGGGGACGGGCTACCTCTCCTCGGAGCGGCCGCGTCCCGCCTTTCTCCCGGTGGACGCCCTGCTGACGGACGCCATCTTCTCCCCGGTGCTCCGCGTAAACTATCGTGTGGAGGCGGCGCGCGTGGGACAGAGGACGGACTACGAGCGTCTGGCCCTTGATGTGTGGACAAACGGTATCGTCTCTCCCGATAAGGCTATGGGAGAGGCCGCTCAGATCGTTGAGGCCTACTTTGGGCATATCGTCGCCAATATTGAGCAGGCAGCGGAGAGCAGTGGCCTGAAGGCAGGGGGCTCTGAGGAGGAGCCGGAGGAGGAGTCTAATATCCCCCTGGGGGACGAGGAGCTTTTATCCCGCCCGGTCCGTGAACTTGAGTTCTCCATTCGCAGCGAGAATTGCTTGCTGCGGGGAGGGATTCATACGATCGGGGACCTTCTTCAGTGTTCCCGTGACGATCTCCTGAAGATCCGCAACCTTGGGAAAATATCCCTGACGGAGATTGAGGAGAAGCTGGTGGCAGCGGGGCTGAAACTGCGCGAGAAGAAGTCAAGGTCCGCCAAGGTCATCAAGGCCGAGGAGGCGGCCCCGTCTGACGCCGCAGAGGAGCCGGAGCTGGCAGAAGGCCCTGAGCCGGGAGAGCCGGCTGGTCAGGCCGAACAAACAGAGCAAGTTGAAGAAGCTAAGGAGGAGTAAAGGACTATGAGGCACCGTGTGGATCATAGAACGCTTGGCCGTTATGGCAGCCACAGGATGGCAATGTTGAGCAATATGGCTGCCAGCCTGTTCCTGCATGGCCAGGTGAGGACGACCGTCACCAGGGCGAAGGAGCTTCGCCGTGTGGCGGAGAAGCTGATCACGCGCGCGCGCGGCGGGAGTGTTCATGACATTCGCGTCGTGTTCTCCCGCATGCCCCACAAGGAGGCGGCGACGAAGCTCTTTAAGGAGGTTGCGCCCCGCTACGCCTCCTTCGATAAGGGCGGCTACACCCGCATCGTCAAGTTGGGTACGCGCTCTGGTGACGGCGCGGAGATGGCTGTCATCCAGCTTATCGACAGGGAGGAGAAGAGCGGAAATTAAGAAGAAAGCCAGCCCTCTGCCCTCCCTGCAGCCTTTTATGCTGGAGCTGCGCTCCGTCTCATTCTCCTACGACGGGACGAAGCCAGCCCTGAAGGACCTCTCGCTGACGGTCCCCAAGGGTGAGCGGGTGGTCGTTTTGGGGCATAATGGTTCTGGAAAATCGACGCTCGTCAAAATTTTAGGTGCCCTGCAGCTTCCAACGCAGGGCACTTGTCTTGTCTCTGGCCGTGATGTCCGTGAGCTTCCCTTCCGTGAGCTGCGCCGCGAGGTGGGGGTCGTCTTTCAGAACCCGGAGAACCAGATCGTTGCCGCCGTGGTGGGGGATGATGTTGCCTTCGCCCCGGAGAACCAGGGGCTTTCTCCCGATGAAATTCAGGAACGAGTGGACTGGGCGCTTGACCGGGTGGGGATGTCACACAAGCGGCACGCTCTGGTTTCCGCGCTCTCCGGGGGAGAGAAACAGCGCGTGGCCCTGGCGGGGGCCCTGGCGGCCCGAGTGGAGTGTCTTATCCTGGACGAGCCGTCGGCGATGCTGGACCCCGAGGGGCGCCTGGAGATGGACGCGGCGCTCCAGGCGCTCCACAAGGCAGGGATGACGCTGGTGCAGGTTACGGATCAGCTTGAGAACTTTGAGGACGTGGATCGTGTCCTGGTCCTGGAGGGCGGATGTCTGGCCTGGGAGGGGCGGACGGAGGACTTTTGGCCCCGGGCGGAGGCGCTGGGCTTTGAACTGCCGCCTCTGCGCTGGCTCATGGGACGTCTGGCGCTTTCCCGCGCCGCGGACACCGAGCAGGCAGCCGAGATGATTGCGGAACGTCTGACAACGCAAACCGGAGGGCCGCCTTCAATAGCGAAGGTGCCGGAAGCGGCGCAGAAGACTCTTATTGAGGTGAGAGGCTTGTCCTTCCGCTTTGACATTTCTTCAGGGCTGATGGCCCTGAATGAGGTCGATGTGAACATTCCGCAGGGAGGCTGGCTTTCCATCGTTGGCCGGACAGGGAGCGGCAAGTCCACGCTGGTGCAGCACCTGAACGGGCTTTATAAGATACAGGCTGGCGCAATTCAAATGGAGGGAGAGCCCCTCCCGCAAAAGGGCGAGGCACTGCATGCCTTGAGGAGGAGGGTGGGGCTCGTTTTTCAATGCCCGGAGGACCAGCTCTTCTCTCCTACTGTGGAGGAGGAGCTGGCCTATGCGCCGAAAAACGCAGGGCTCTTGGGGGATGAGCTGAAGCGCACAGAATTATAATCTCAAAGTTACTTAATCCAGCGGTAGAGATTGCCAAGAGAATGCCAGTGAAAAGGACTAGGGACTTAAGCTGTAAGG
>JAFUYV010000136.1 GCA_017476945.1 Fretibacterium sp. | reverse complement strand
ATAATGCTGGTGGAACCGGTGCGGCACGGGCGTGGGAGAGTATGCTGAGCGGAGCATTTTATAGGAGTAATTATGTTCCACCTGAAGTGGATGTTGTGGATATCCGCAAGATTATGAATGTTGGAGAAAATCTTGTCATGTTCTACAACAAAAAGGACCTGATCAAGAAGGTGAAATATTACCTTGAACATGACGAGGAGCGGCGAGAGATGGCGCGGCGGGGGCGCGAGGTCGCGCTGCAGAAGATGACCTACGACGCGCTGATGAAGCGGGTGATACAGTTCATCGGGGATAAGCTGTCCGCGGCATCGAAGGAGGCGGATGAGAAGGCAGGCAAGAGCTGAGGCGCGCAGGCGTGAGCTTCGCGGAGGGCCGCGAGCTTCACCGAACTGTCATTTTGCGTTCGCAACGTGTGGGAACGGTTCGCGGCGCTCCAGAGAACTGCGGCATAAAAAAGAGGCTTCTCACTAAGGTGGGAAGAGGGACAGCGGGTCACTCACTCTGCCGCCAGGCGGATGACCTCGCTCAGGGGCGCCGCGCCGGTGCAGTGCGCTTTGCTGGCGATGGCCCCCCAGAGGCGGAGCGCCCTCAGCTCCGCGCCGAACTCCGCCGCCGTCACGGCCTCGCCAGGGTGAGCTCACGGCCCTCATGTCCCCTGCACTCAAAGCTGCACGTGAACAGGAGCTGCGCCCACAGGGTGATATCCAGGATAGGCTTGCCTTGCCGGCCCTGTGTCCCTTGCGCCTTTGAAGGAAGTGGCAGAGGTAAGCTGGCAGGGCTTGGTCAGACCGTTCATGTGAACGGTACCATAACAGGAAAAAACTTGTGCGGTAATTGGCGCTTTAGGGCAGATAGTGGTAATATAAACCCAAAGAGATTACGGCGTCCGCGCAGCGGGGGGCTCCCCACCTGGGGAACAGGCTACCGCTCCGCAGCGCAGGGCAGAACGGGGGAGTCTTCGTGCAGGAAGTTAAGAAGGTAACAACCGAGGCTGGTACTAACGAATGGCAGCTTGTCGTGTTCGTCCTTGGGGAGCAGACTTTCGCCATCAACGTCGATAAGACGAGGGAGATTTTGAGATGGCCGGGTTGCCGGGCGATACCGGATGCCCCTGTTGCGCTGATTGGGATCACCTCGGTGCGGGGTGAGGTCCTGCCGATGGTCGATCTGCGCATTTTCCTTGGGATCCAGCCCGTGACTCCCCTGGAGCAGAGCAAGGTGATCATCGCAGAGTTCAACGAGGTGAAGCTGGGCTTTGTCGTTGACGCGGTGGAGCGTATTTACCGCATCAAATCGGAGGACTTGGATGCCAGCATGACGGGTAAGTATCTGGGGGACTGGATACTCTACGTTATCAAGCGCGACACGCGCAATGTCCTCCTGCTGGACTACGAGGCTATTGTACAGACGATCAGCCCGCAGCTCGTCATCCAGCACAGCGGCGACCCGTCCAAGGCCGTCTCCATGATGGAGGGCGTCGGGCATCCGGCGGACTACCACATCATTGTTGCCGAGGACTCTCCGCTGATCCGCAAACAGGTGGAGGATGCGCTGGTCGCAAGCGGCTTCACCAACCTCAATATCTGTCCGGACGGCAAGGTGGCCTACGACGCCATCGTGCGGGACAGGGAGCACTGTGACCTGCTGATCACCGACGTGGAGATGCCGCACCTGGATGGCCTGACGCTGACGCGCCGCATTAAGGAAAACGTGGAGACGAAGGACGTGCCGGTCATCGTCTTCTCCTCCATCATGTCGGCGGACATCAAGAGAAAGGCCGCCAGCGTGGGGGCGAACTATCAGGTCACGAAGCCGGAGATCACCCAACTCATCGAGCATGTGGTGAAGGTGATCCGTGAAAGGCAGGAGAGGGAGGCGGAGGCGGCATCCGCCTAGCAGCCTTGCTCCCTTACTGGAATTCGGATCTGGATCTGGAGATCGCGTCGTGGTTCCCCTTTGGGGTGGATTATCAACCGATCTCCATTAATCGTCTTTACAGCCCACAGCTGCGGCGGGTGGCGGCCCAGTGCCTTGCCCTCGACAGTGAGTTCCTTTTTATGTCGTCTCCCCAGACAGGCTGCATTGGAAGCCTGATGCGGGATAACTTCTACAGGGTGGACCCTTATGGCCTGGTCAGCCTGGGGTTCATGATGATCCTGGGTTATTCCTCGCGTATGGAACGGCTGGTGGCCGGGGCGCTGGAGGAGATGCAGAAATATGGGGACCTTGGGGCGGGCGTTGCCCTCTGTTCCCTCTGGAACCAAGGGGTCTTGATGGGCTCCCTTAAGGGTATTGCGGTGGTGAGCCACGGGCCGTTCTTCAAGGAGGCGGAGTTTTTGGACAACTTTGAAAGGCTCCTTTCCAACAGCCTGGAGGAGGGGGCTTCCCCTTCGGGCAGGAGGCGGGGCCGTGGAAGCCGCCGCTCAGTTAAGAGAAGGCAGCCGCAGAAGGGGGACTTGTCCTTCTTTGCAGAGAGATTCGGCTATCGCCGTTTCTGTATACCTTATGAGACGGACGACCCTCTGCAGCTCAGGATCAGCCAGCTCCTCTATGAAATGGAGTTTGATGAAACCCGTCAGATGGTTGGCCCCTCGCCAGAGGTCCCTTTTCCACCGTTTGTGGGCATCAGCCTGAGCGGGCCGGCGATGGAATGAGAAGTAATTTGATGATGGGGGATGAGGGACAGGCATGACCGCAAAGAAAACGGGAGGCAGCGACGTGCAGGAGAAGAAACAGAAAGAGCCCCAGAAGACGGGACAGGCTGCGGGCCACAGGCAGCCTAAACCGGAGGGACAGGGCGAGGACGCTTACCTTGGGAAGGTGCGGAGCCTGGTTCATGAGGGACAGGGGCGCGGTTTTGTTACACATCAGGATATAGAGCGTCATATCCCTATTGAGGTTTGGGACCCGGATACCCTGGACAATATCCTGAACAACCTCCAGGAGATGGGGATCGAGGTTGTTGATGAGGGGAAACGCAGGAGCATTCCCACGACCGAGGCCAGGGAGGAATTCATCCCCGCCCTGGATGGGGAGGGCGCCCTGGGAAAGCTGGATGATATCCCCCTGACGGACCCCGTAAGGATGTACCTGAGGGAGATTGGGAAGGTCTCGCTCCTGACGGCGGCGGAGGAGGTTGAATTGGCCAGGAAGATGGAGGAGGGGGACCTCGAGGCCAAGCAAAAGTTAATTGACGCCAACCTGCGCCTGGTTGTCAGCATCGCCAAGAAGTACATTGGCCGCGGGATGCTCTTCCTGGACTTGATCCAGGAGGGAAATCTTGGCCTGATCCGCGCCGTGGAGAAGTTCGATTATAAGCGTGGGTTCAAGTTCAGCACGTACGCCACCTGGTGGATCCGCCAGGCGATCACGCGAGCTATCGCAGACCAGGCCCGAACCATCCGTGTCCCCGTGCACATGGTCGAGACGATCAACAAGATGGTGCGCGTCTCCCGCCAGCTTGTACAGCAGCTGGGTCGGGAGCCGACGGACGAGGAGATCGCGAGGGAGATGGGTATCGATTCCACGCGCGTTGAGGAAATACGCCGCATCTCGCAGCTGCCCGTCTCCCTGGAGACCCCCATTGGCGAGGAGGAGGACAGTCAGCTGGGGGACTTTATTGAGGACAGCGAACTCCCCAGCCCCGACGAGGCGGCCGCAGGACACCTCCTTCATGAGCAGATCGAGGAGATGCTCTCCAACCTGTCAAACCGGGAGCGCGAGGTGCTGCATTACCGCTTCGGGCTGGAGGACGGCCATTCCTACACGCTGGAGGAAGTGGGGCGCAAGTTCAACGTGACGCGCGAGCGCATCCGGCAGATAGAGGCAAAGGCCTTGCGGAAGCTGCGGCAGCCCAGCCGCAAGCTCAAGGATTTCTTAGATTGACCCCTGGCAAGGGAGGGTTGAGCTATGGCGAATCGTTTTACCAAGACGGTTAAAAACGCCAAACGGGGGATCAATTTCTCAAAGAAGTTTAAACATCGCCTGCTGGGTTCTCTTGCCCTCTTTCTCTTTCTGCTCGCCGTCTGCACGGTGGCTGTCTGGTGGCAGGAGAAGAATTTCCAGGGCTCCTGGTGGGATTCCCTCTGGAGCGTCCTATTCACGCTGATTGGGCAAGGGGAGTTCGCCTCGGCTCCGCGTACATTCGTTGGGCGCATCATCGTATTCCTGCTCTCGATTTTCGGGGTGGCCCTCTTCGGCGTCGTGTTCGCGGAGGTGCTTCAGCGCCTGATCAACAGCAGACTGAAGGAGATGTTGGGAATGAGCGTCTGCAAGTTTGAGGGGCATGTCATGATCTGCGGCTGGAATGGGCGCGGGCCGCACCTCATCCGCCAGCTCACGGCCTCGGGGAGGCAGATATCCGTCATCGCCGAAGAGCGCCCCAGGGACCTGCGCGGCGACGTGTTTTTTGTGCAGGGCAATCCCTCTGACCGTGAGGCTCTGGTCAAGGGCGGGGTCGAGAAAGCGAGGGCGGCCATCATCCTATGGGACCCAAGCTTTGGCGACGACGACTCCCGCACGATCCTGACGGGCCTGGCGGTGGAGTCCATGAGGCCGGAGGTTTATACTGTCATGGAGCTCCACAACCCGGAGAACGAGCGCTACGCGCGCTACGCCCATGTGGATGATCTTCTCTATACCGACAGCCTCATCGCGGACATCACGGCGATGTGCACCCATTATGAGGGGATATCCTCCTTCATCCGCGACATCCTCTCAACCTCGGACGACGGGCACAGCTTTGCCTCCTTCGACGTCCCAGCGGAGTTTGAGGGGCGGACGATGGGGGAGCTCTTCGAGCACTACCGTGCCCAAAAAGTCCTGCCCATCGGTGTAATCGTCCCGCCGGAGGGGGCGGCGGAGACGCCCGTCGCGGAGTGGCTCTCGCGGGTGAACCCCTCCATGGACGCAGCGGTTGTCCTGCCCATGAAGATCGTCTGCATTGTGAAGAACAATGGCTGAGGTGAGGAGTATGGCCTGTAATTTTGAGGGGCACATCGTGTTCTGTGGATGGAACGCGAGGGGACCGCGTCTCCTCTCTCAGCTTCTCGCATCAGGGCGGCAGGCGGCCGTCGTGGCCGAGTCGCTCCCCGATGGACTGCCCGCGGGAGTTCCCTTCGTCAGGGGCAATCCCTCACGGCGGGAGTCCTTGCTGGAGGCGGGGCTCACAAGGGCGAAGGAGGCTATTATCCTTGGCGGCTCGGAGGATTCTCAGGCGATCCTGACGGGACTGGCGGTGGAGGCCATCGCGCCGGAGGTCTACAGCGTCATGGAGCTCCACGATCCGCAGAACGAGTGTTACGCGCGCTACGCCCACGTGGACGACATCCTCTACGCGGACAGCCTCATCGCGGACATCACGGGGATATGCACCCACTACGAGGGACTGTCGTCGTTCATTAAGGATATCCTCTCGACCTCGGACGACGGACACAGCTTCGCTTCCTTCGACGTCCCCGCTGAGTTCGAGGGCCGGACGGTGGGGGAGCTCTTTGCGCACTTCAGCGCTCAGGGGCTGCTCCCGGTGGGGCTGATCATCCCGCCGGAGGACAAAGCGAAGGCCCCCGTGTCCCAATGGCAGTCCTGTGTCGACCCGGCGCTGGACGCGGCCGTCACCTTGCCGGTGAAGGCCGTCTGCATCAGGAAGAATAAAACGGCAAAAGGTTAAGGAGGTATGATGATGAAAAAGGTGACGTTTTTCTACCTTGAGAACTGCCCGTACTGTAAGCAGGCGCGGAAGGCCCTGGACGAGCTGAAGGCCGGGGACGCGCGCTACGGGACT
>JAFUYV010000135.1 GCA_017476945.1 Fretibacterium sp. | reverse complement strand
GGCGTCCTCTTCGACCTTTACTCCGTCGCCGACGCGGCGTTCGTGGGGGGGAGCCTGGTCGAGAAGGGGGGGCAGAACCCGTGGGAGCCTGTCATGTTCGGGGTCCCGACGAGCCACGGCCCCAGCATGACGGACTTCCCCGACACGGAGCGCATGGACGAGATGGGCGCGGCGCGCTGCGTCCACAACGACTCCGACCTGGCCCATGCCTGGAGGGACGCGCTGGACCCCGCGGCGCGGGAGAGGGCTCGAGCGGCCTGTCAGGCCTACTGCGACACTTTGGGCGGCGCCGCGGCGCGGACGTGGGACGTGATTCGGGAATATGTTTGCGCTTAAAAATAGTCTTTATCAGCATAAATTGACATTAAATTATATTTAGTCTAATATATCGTTCATATTAAGCGGTTATTTTTAAAAATTTTCGGCTTAATCATGAAAGAGGTGTGCGTTATGAGTAAGGGAACATTGTTCGGCGCGTCGCAGGTCGAGAACTTCCGCGCTTCCCTGGACGAGCGCTCGCGCCAGACCCTGGCCGAGGCCGCGTGTCGTATCGTCGAGGTCAAGCGGCGGGGCGGCAAGGTCATGGTCGTCACGGGCAGCGGCCCCAACATTCACGAGGGCGTCACCACCCTCATCGCGGAGCTCATCCGCGTGGGCCTGGTCGATGCCGTGTCCACCAGCTCGGCGGTCATCTCCCACGAGATGGGCGGCTCGTTGGACCGTGTGTTCCGGGTGGACGCCGCGGCTCTCGGGATGGATATGGACACCATGCCGCGAGGGGACCTGTTCGAGTTCACGAGGATGACGGACGAGGAGTGGGAGGCCCTCAAGCGCGAGATGCCGTTGGACGACGAGCTGCTGGCGCGGGGGAAGAGGCTTCCCGTTCACAGCGACATCATCAAGGCGGCGGGGAACATGGCGTACCCGATGGGTCTGAGGGGCGAGCGGATCGCCTCGGAGATCCTGTCCCTGGCGCGAATGTACGGCCTGCCCTTCGAGGAGGTGGCGGGCTGGGGCTGTGACCCTCGGACGATGCTCGGCGCGGCGGACGCGAGGGGGGTGCCCGTGCTGGTAACGATCCCGCAGCTCGTGGGCGGCGGGGCCGTGGGCATGTCCATCGGCGACAGCATCCCCGTTTCCCAGCGGTCCATGCGGATCTCGAGGATGCTCGCCTCGTGCGACGTGATTATTGAGTCCGCCGTCGCGCTGACGCAGGAGATTCACGACGGACCCTTCGAGTGCTACACGGGCCACGGCATCTGGGCCTCCTGGTCGGGACAGGCCACCTACAACCTCCGGGACAAGACCCTGGTCCGCATCGATCTGGACGAGAACCTTCGCCGCGCCGTGGAGCTGAACCAGACCGTGCAGGAGGCCATCGACAAGGGCCTGCCCAAGACGAAGGTGGCGCATATCCCCTTCCGCATGGAGATGTCCGCCTTCGCGCGGCACGAGGGGAGCCTGCCCGTCATCGGGGACATTGGCAAGGCCTGGCCCGTCCTGGCGCACGACGTGGCGCGGGAGCTGGGCGTCGAGCTGGACTTCCTCTCCGCGTCGCAGGACACGTCGGAGGGCGCGACGATGCGCGAGTGGATCGTGGAGAACGTCAGGCCCTTGGACCGGGACAGGATGCTCGTCCGGGCGAAGAACTACAGAGCGTGACCGCTGGGCCCTTCGGGGCCCTTTATTTTTGCGGCGAGAAGCCAAGGCCCCTTTGAGGAGCTTCAGGGCGGAATGCAGTCGGAGGCGCGACATTCAGGGCAAATCCCTACTTTGAGTAACGGAGGAATTGTGATATTCTAATCCACGTTTACAGGGGTTGGTCATATATTAGTTAGGAGGGTAAGTCTTTTGGAGAATTTGGAGAAAGAGTATTCGGTACTGATTGGGGAGACGCCGCTCGTGTTTCGTACGGGGAAGGTGGCCAAGCAGGCTAACGGCGCGGTGGTGGCGTCCCACGGGGAGACGGTCGTGCTCAGCACGGCCTGCGTCACGGACACGCCGCGCACGGGCATCGACTTCTTCCCTCTGCTGGTGGACTTTGAGGAGCGATACTACTCGGCGGGGAAGATCCCCGGGGGCTTCATCAAGCGCGAGGGCAAGCCGTCGGAGTCGGCCATCCTTGGCGCGCGAGTCGCGGACCGGGCCATCCGCTCGCTCTTCGACGACGCCATGCGCAACGATGTCCACGTCGTCAACACGGTCATGGCGATGGACCAGACCTATCCGCCCAACGTCCTGGGCATCAACGGGGCCTCGGCCGCGCTCTCCATCTCTGGCATCCCATGGGGTGGGCCAGTGGGGGCGGTGCGCATCGGGCTCATCGACGGACGTTTGGTGGTCAACCCCACCGAGGTGCAGATGCGGGACTCTCAACTGAACCTCATCGTTGCCGGGCATGACGACGGCATCACGATGGTGGAGTCCGGCTCACAGGAGGTCTCGGAGGAGCTCCTGGTCGATGCGCTGGAGCTGGCGCACTCCGAGATAAAGAAGATTATCGCCCTGTTCCGCCAGATGAAGGAGGAAGTGGGCAAGCCGGAGATCGACGTTCCCCTGCCGGAGCGCATCCCGGAGATCGACGAGTGGGTGATGGGGAACCTGGACCATGACATTGACGCCGCGGTTCGTATTCACGAGAAGAAACCCCGCGGAGAGAAGATCGCGGAG
This sequence comes from Fretibacterium sp., assembly GCA_017476945.1. Lineage (GTDB taxonomy): Bacteria > Synergistota > Synergistia > Synergistales > Aminobacteriaceae > JAFUYV01. The sequence continues at coordinate 2,169 of JAFUYV010000135.1, read as the reverse complement.
GTCAAGAAGGCCGCCCTGGAGTACTTTGCGGAGTCCTTCCCGGACAAGGGGGAGTATATCTCCGCCCTTGTGGACGAGCGCGTGAAGAAGATCATGCGCGCCATCATCGTGGACGAGGGCATCCGGGTGGATGGCCGCGCGATGGACGAGATACGGCCCATCACCTGCGAGACGGGCGTGCTCCCGCGGGTTCATGGCTCCGCGCTGTTCACACGCGGCGAGACGCAGTCCCTGGCCGTGACGACCCTGGGCATGATTGGCGAGGACGATCAGATTTTGGACGGCATCAAGCTGGACGAGCCGGCCAAGCGCTTCCTCCTGCACTACAACTTCCCGCCCTACTCCGTGGGCGAGGTGCGTCCCATGCGGGGCCCGGGCCGGCGTGAGATCGGGCACGGCGCCCTGGCGGAGCGTGCCCTCCTGCCGGTGATCCCGCCGGAGAGCGAGTTCCCCTACGTGGTGCGTGTCGTCTCCGACATCCTTGAGTCCAACGGCTCCAGCTCCCAGGCCAGCATCTGCGGCGGCAGCCTGTCAATGATGAACGCGGGTGTGCCGCTCCGTAGCCACGTGGCGGGCATCGCCATGGGCCTTATCAAGGAGGGAGACAAGGTCCGCGTCCTCACGGATATCCAGGGCCTTGAGGACCACTACGGCGACATGGACTTCAAGGTCGCCGGCACGCGCACGGGCGTGACAGCCCTTCAGATGGACAACAAGGCGGGCGGCATCACCCGCGAAATTCTGGAGACGGCGCTGATGCAGGCCCGCAAGGCGCGGTTGGAGATACTGGACAAGATGGAGGCCGCGGTGCCCACGCCCGGCGCCCTGTCGCCCAATGCGCCGCGCATCATGACCTTCTCTATTGATCCGGAGAAGATACGCGACGTCATTGGCTCCGGCGGCAAGGTCATCCGCGGCATCACCCAGAGGACCGGCGTGAAGATGAACGTCGAGGACTCCGGCCAGGTTTCCATCGCCGGCCCGACTCAGGCTCAGGTGGACGAGGCCCATTCCATTGTGATGGCCCTGACGAAGGAGCTGGAGGCGGGCGAGGTGTACTGGGGCACGGTGACGCGCCTGATGACCTTCGGCGCTTTCGTGGAGTGCCTGCCGGGCAAGGAAGGCTTGCTGCACGTCAGCGAGATCAGCACCAGCCGCGTTCCTCGCGTGGAGGACGTGTTCAAGCCTGGCGACCGCGTCATCGTCATGGTCAAGGAGATCGACGACCAGGGACGCGTCAACCTGACCCGCCGTCGTCTTTTGGCAAACGAGGACAAAATCCGCGCCGCTGGCCTGGAGCATGTGCTTCCCGACGAACATGAGCGCGACAACCTGATCGCCACGCTTGCGTCACGCGAACCCTCCTCGCGGGGCTACGGGGATCGTGACCGTGGAGGCTATGGCGACCGCGGCGGTTATGGGGACCGTGGCTACGGTGAGCGCAGCAGCTACGGGGATCGTGACCGCGGCTATGGCGACCGCAGAGGCGGCGACCGCATGGGCCGCAGCGATTACGACCGTGGTGGACGCGGGGATTACGGCCGCAGCGACTATGGCCGTGACCGCCGCGGCCCCCGGCCAAGGCGGGATTACTAAGGCCTCATGAGCGAGGTCAGGGTACTGATTCAACGTTCCGGGCGGGCGGGGAGTTTTCCCCTGCCCGCTTACGCTACGCCGGGCTCGGCCGGAGTGGACCTGCGGGCCTCGGAACCCTGCGCGATCCCCCCCGGAGGACGGGCGCTGGTGCCGACGGGGATACGGCTGTCCATCCCGGAGGGATATGAGGCCCAGGTACGTCCCCGCAGCGGCCTGGCCCTGAAACACGGCATCATCCTCCCCAACAGCCCGGGGACCATCGACGCGGACTACCGCGGTGAGGTGTGCGTCATCCTGATGAACCTTGGTGAAGAACCATTCTCCATCCAGCCGGGGGACCGAATCGCCCAGATGGTGTTCGCCCCTGTGGCGCGGGTTGTCTGGGACGAGGCCGGCACGCTGGACGAGACGGAACGCGGCTCCGGTGGATTTGGCAGCACGGGACGGGGATAGCGGTGCTTCATTGAGGCCCAGGGGGGTGCTTCTTCTCCCCCTGCCCCCTTTGACAGGACGCTGTTTTATGCTATAATAGATAGGTGTTTTTTCTACGCGCCTGTAGCTCAGTGGATAGAG
>JAFUYV010000134.1 GCA_017476945.1 Fretibacterium sp. | reverse complement strand
GGGAGAGACGCCTATCCCGCCGGCAGGAAGGCCGGGGCGGTCTTCAATGTACAGGCGCTCCCCGCACAGGTCATCCGCGTAGTTCTTCTTCGAGATATCCAAGGCGGCGCACAACTTTCCGGGCCCGCTGCACAAATCGGCAGGCTCGTCCCTCCTTCGCCTTGCGCGCATCAGCTCTATGCCCTCCACGGGTTCCAGGGCCCTGACCAGGACGACCTCCGGTTTGCCGGGCTCATTCGTCACGACGTTGAAGCAGCAATACATCCCGTAAATGGCATACACATACGCATATCCGCCCATGCCAAACTGGACCTCCGTCCGCGGCGTCCGCCTGTTTTGATAGCTGTGAGCCCCCTTATCCGCGGGGCCGACATAGGCCTCCACCTCAACGATGAGCCCGGAAGCTCTGCCCTCCCCGGACTGGCTCACCAAAAGTTTCCCCAGCAGCTCCGGGGCAACAAGGTTGGCATCTCTCATGTAGAAAGCGCGCGGCAGCGACGTCATAAACGATCACCCATGCTTTAAATTTATCGATTACGCTGAGACCATTATACATGAGGGCACGTCGAGACAGGGGACAGCATCCTTCAGCCCCCGCAAAGCGAGACCCTCCCGCGTCCGCCGCGTCTGTGCTAGAATGGGGCCGAGCGCGCCGCCGGCATAGGGCCGCGCTTTAAAAATGATTTTGTAGCAGGAGGAAACGTACAATGCCCATGCAGCAGATCGGTCTGGACGAACTGATGTCTATGCTCCTAGCCCGGATGGATAGCCTCACACTGGAGTCGGAGAACCAAAAAAGCCGTTTTAACATTATGTTCCGCATCCTGTATAAGAAGGGGCTCTTCAGCGACGCGGACGCCCTTGAGGCGGTTCGGGAGGAGCACAAGCTCCTTCACGAGCTGGGGATGTTGAAGGAGATGCCCGACGAGGAGGCCCTGAAGGCCACGGCCGACGCCATGATGCTCTGGATCAAGGGCGACGTCAAGGCTATACGCCATTCAATGGACGAGTACGACAAGCGCCTGAAGGAGGCAATGGCCAGGCAGCAGCGGCCCAAGATTGACGTCGCGCCCGCGGCCGTGCTGGACGAATTGGACCGCATGGGCGGCACAGCCCAGGGCGGCGGGAAGAAGATCATTCTCTAGAGTCCGCAGGCTATGCGGCGTATCTTTTCTGCTTTTATAGGACTATGGGTCCGGGGGGCGAACCACGGCTTTATCGTCGCGGTTCTCGACTTCCTGCTCCTTGCCCTGGCCAGCTATCTGGGGTATGCCCTGCGCCTCAGCCTCTTCATTCCCCCCATCTATGCCAGTGACTGTCTCCGCGCCTCGCTCCTCCTCCCAACACTGGCGGTCGTGATCTTCGCCCTCTTTGGGCAGTACCGGACGCTCTGGAGCCAGGCCAGCCTGGAGGACTATGTTCGCTTTACCAAGCTCTATGTCCTCGCTGTCCTGGTGGTGTTTGTCGTTAACCGCGTGTGGCACGTCGCGCTGTTCCCCCGCACGACGCGCGCCATCCTGTCCTTCGCGGGAATACTGTTCTGTGGCGGGCTCCGAGTCTCCTGGCGTCTGGCCCGCACCCACCATGACGGGCACGGCGGCCAATTGAAGGCGCTCATCGTCGGGGCTGGCGAGGCGGGGGCGCTCCTGGCCCGCGACCTCATGCGCCACACCTCGGACCTCCTTCCTGCCGCCTTCGTGGACGACGACCCGCAAAAGGCGGGCAAGAACATCGCCGGGCTCGACGTCGTCGGGGACACCTCGCACCTGGCGGAGATTGTCAGGGCCGGGGGCTTTCAGGTCGTCCTGATCGCCATCCCCTCGGCGCACGGCGGGAAGATCCGCTCCCTGTACGACCAGCTTGCTCCGCTGGGGGTGCAAGTCCGCCTCCTCCCCAGCCTGAGGGAGCTGGCCGGCGGGCAGGTCTCCGTCACGCGGCTGCGCCACATCCGCCTGGAGGACCTTCTTGGCCGGGACCCCGTGAAGATCGACCTGGACGAGCCCTCGAACTATGTGCGGGGCCGCCGCGTGCTGATTACGGGGGCGGGAGGGTCTATCGGCAGCGAGATCGTCCGCCAGGTCCTCCAGAACGGCCCGGCGGAGCTCTTCCTCCTTGGACACGGGGAACAGTCTATCTATTTGTTGATGGAGTCCCTGAGCCGGCGGGGGACAAGCGTGCCCCTGCACCCTATCATCGCGGACGTCGCCGACGCGGCGGCAATGGAGGACGTCTTCCAGCGCTGGCGGCCACAGCTCGTCTTTCACGCCGCGGCGCACAAGCACGTCCCCCTGATGGAGTTCTGCCCCCGGGAGGCCCTGCGGGTCAACGGCCTGGGCACGCGCACCCTGGCGCGGGCCGCGGGAAAGTACGGCGCTGAGCGGATGGTTCTCATCTCCACGGACAAGGCCGTCAACCCCTCCAGCGTGATGGGGGCCACGAAGCGTGTTGCGGAGCGCGTGCTGGAACAGGAACAGAGGCGTTGTCCCACGACCGCCTTTATGGCCGTCCGCTTTGGCAACGTGCTGGGCAGCCGCGGCAGCGTCATCCCAAAATTTGAGAAACAGATTGCGGAGGGCGGGCCCGTGACGGTTACGGCACCGCAGATGAAGCGATACTTCATGCTGATCCCCGAGGCTGTGAGCCTCGTCATCCAGGCGGGGGCGATGGGCCGGGGCGGAGAGCTGTTCGTCCTGGACATGGGCGAGCCGGTGTCCATCACGGAGATGGCGGAACTCCTGATTCGTCTTTACGGCTTTGAGCCCTATCGCGACATCCCCATCGTCTTCACGGGCATTCGCCCTGGAGAGAAGCTGGAGGAGGAGCTTTTCTACGACCCGGCTAAGGTCCACCCCACGCGGCATCCAAAGATCTTCGCCAGCACACTGCGGGAGGTGGCCCTGCCCGACGAGGGCCTTGACGCTCTCCTGGAGGAGGCGGTGAGCCGCCCGGCTCAGGCGTCTAACCTGCTTCACCAGCTCGTCCCGGAGTACGCCCATCGGGAAAGTTAGTCATCTGGAGGAGGGCTTTCCCCTTCCAATCAGGGCCAGCTTTTCCTCCCGCGTCATTCTTTTTATTTCACACTCGCGCCGCATGGCCTCCTCCCGCGTGGCGCACTCCTCCTGATAGGCCAGCTCGACGGGCAGGTGGGACCGGGTGTAGCGGCCTCCCCTGCCCGCCTGATGTTGTGCCAGGCGGCGGCCAACGTCCATCGTCCAGCCTGTGTAAAGCGTCCCGCTCTGCGGGCTTTCCGGAGGAGCGCCGCCCCCGCGGCAGCGGAGGATATAGACGTAGGCGGGGCCATCAACTCGCCGCATGACGCTGTCGCTCTGCCTCCTTCGCTCCAAGAATGGCACATATAGACTAGACATCAGAGGAGGCTGGGTAACCCCCGGCCTCCTCTCTTTTGTCCGACTTACCCGCTTCAGTGGATGGGGTTGAACTCCTCGCTCAGGAGTTTCCTGAACGCCGGAAGGTCCATGCTGCCGAGGTCGCCCTTTGTCCGCTCGCGGACGGCCACAGTGCGGCTCTCCATCTCCTTGTCGCCCAGCACGAGCATGTAAGGCGCCTTCTGGAGCTGCGCGTCACGGATGCGTTTGCCCAGCTTCTCGTCGCGCGCGTCGATCTCTACCCTCAGGTTCCAATCCATAAAGGTCTTCTTCAGCTCCTCCGCGTAGGGCCGATGCTCCTCCGCGATGGGGATGATGCGGACCTGCACGGGCGCGATCCAGAACGGGAACGCCCCCGCATAATGCTCAATGAGGATGCCGAAGAACCGCTCCAGGCTGCCCAGCACCGTTCGATGCAGCATGACGGGCCGGTGCTCCTGGCCATCCTCGCCGATGTAGGTCAGCTCAAACCGCTCCGGAAGCTGGAAGTCCAGCTGGACCGTTCCGCACTGCCAGCTCCGGCCGATGCAGTCCTCCAGGTGGAAGTCGATCTTCGGGCCATAGAACGCGCCATCGCCCTCATTGACGCGGTAGGGAATGTTTGAAGTCTCCAGCGCCTCGCGCAAGCCGTTCTCTGCCGCCGTCCACTGTTCCTCCGTGCCCATGGAGTCCTCCGGCCGCGTGGAAAGCTCCACCGTGTACTTAAAGCCGAACACGTCCTGATAGATGTAACGGCAAAGGTCAATAATCTTGGTGACCTCGTCCTTGACCTGCTCCAGGGCACAGAAGGTGTGACAGTCGTCCTGGGTGAAACAGCGCACGCGCATCAGCCCGTGGAGGACTCCGCTGCGCTCGTGGCGGTGGACGATGCCCAGCTCCGTCAGCCGCATGGGCAGGTCGCGGTAGCTCCTGAGCTGCGTCTTGTAAACCAGGATGCTCCCAGGGCAGTTCATCGGCTTAATGGCAAAGGGTTTCTCGTCGATCTCCGTCAGATACATGTTCTCGCGATAGTGGTCCCAGTGGCCGGAGCGAATCCAAAGCTCTC
>JAFUYV010000017.1 GCA_017476945.1 Fretibacterium sp. | reverse complement strand
CGCGCTCGAACGGGGCTCAGGCTATGCCCAGCGCGCTTGTCAGCATGGCGAAGGCCCACAACATCTTCTCGGACGTGGACGACAGTTGGATTCGTGTCACGTGGGAGGACGTGATCGCCCGCAACCCGGACGTTATCCTGATCCTTGAGACTGGCCACACCTCCGGCGAGGAGAGGAAACAGCTCATCCTGGACGACCCGGCGATGCGGGACGTGGAGGCCGTGAAGGACGGAAGGATTTATGTCGTCCGCGTCGAGGACGGATATCCCGGTCCCCGCGCCGTTCGCGGCCTTGAGCTGATTGCCAGGGCGTTTTATCCGGAGCTGTTCCAATAACCTTTATGCGAAAGCCTTTCGGGAGCGGGGGGCGCGTCTGGCCCCTCGCCGCCCTTCTGGGCGTCCTGCTTGTGGCGAGCGTCACGCTGGGCGTCTCGATGGGCTCCGCGTCCCTGCCGCTGAAGCACGTCTGGGGCATCGTCCTTCATCGGTTGTTCCCAGACTGGAAGGCCGTTGACCTGGACTGGCCGGGGAACGAGACGGGCATCGTGTGGCAGATACGCCTCCCGCGCGTTCTGCTGGGGGGATCGTCGGGGCGGGGCTCTCCGTGGCCGGCACGGTCATCCAGTCGTTGGTGCGTAACTCCCTGGCCGACCCGTACATCCTGGGGATCTCCTCCGGGGCGTGCACGGGGGCCGTGTTCATGATCCTCTTCGCTCACCGTCTGCTGGGTCCGGCGTTCTCCGGCGTGGCGGGGGTGTCCCTGATGGCGTTTGCCGGCGCGGCGCTGGCCTTCTCCATGGTCTTCGTTATCGCCCGACAGCCCGGTGGGGGATTGACGCCGGTGCGGATGATTCTTGCGGGGCTCGCCGTGTCCTATATCTTCATGGCCGTCACGAAATTCATGGTCTACCTGTCGCAGCACAACGGGGCGGAGTCCGCGATGTTCTGGATGCTGGGCGGCTTGGGCGGGGCCCGCTGGGGGCGTCTGGGTGTTCCCCTTGTCGTCGTGCTGGGCTGTCTGATCATTTTTATGCTCTGCGCCCGTTCCCTGAACGCCCTGCTTCTCGGTGATGAAAACGCCGTGGCTCTGGGGGTCGATGTCGTCAATTTCCGCCGATTCCTCTTCGCTATGACCTCCGTGCTGACAGGGGTTATCGTCGCGGCCAGCGGCTCCATCGGGTTTGTGGGGCTCATCGTCCCCCACGCGGTGCGACTGATGATGGGCTCCGACCACCGCCGCGTCCTACCCATTGGCGCGTTGACCGGGGCGATTTTTCTGATTTGGACGGACGTGTTCTCCCGCACCGTGCTCGCGCCCCGTGAGCTGCCCTTGGGAATTGTGACGGGTTTTGTTGGCGCTCCGTTCTTCATCTGGCTTCTGCGGCGAAGCGGAGGGAGCCTTCCTCGATGAAATTGCGGGTCGATTCGCTCTTTTGGGGGACCCGTGAGCGGGACATCGTGAGCGGGGTAACCCTCTCCGTCAGGGAGGGGGAACTGGTCGGCGTCATTGGGCCGAACGGCAGTGGAAAGTCCAGCTTGCTCCGCTGCGTCTATCGGATGAACAGGCCCCGGCGTGGCATCGTCCTTCTTGATGGGCGGGACGTGTGGGAGATGGGGGCGCGGGAGGCCGCACTCCGCTCCGCCGCCGTCCCTCAGGAAATGCCGTCCCAGTTTGATTTCACCGTCCGCGAGATCGCCGCGATGGGCCGTTACCCCCACAAGGGCATGATGGAGCGCGACACGGAGCGGGACGGCCGCCTGGTGACGCAGGCGCTGGAATACGTGGGAATGCTCGCCTGCGCGGACCGGGCGTTTTCCTCCCTGTCGGGCGGAGAGAAGCAGAGGGCGCTGATCGCCCGTGCCATCGCGCAGGGGACGGACCTCCTGATACTGGACGAGCCAACCAACCACCTGGACATCTATTACCAGCTGGAGATCATGGACCTCATCAAAAACCTTGGGATCGCCTGTCTAGTGGTCATGCACGACCTGAACCTCGCGGCCCGCTACTGCGACCGAATCTACGTGATGCGTCAGGGGAAAATTTTTGCGTCCGGCCGGCCGGGGGATATTCTGACGCCGGAGCTGATCCGCGACGTGTACCACGTGCGGGCGAGCGTCACCCTGCAACGTGAGAACCACTTGCCGCAAATCCTCTTCCTAGGGATTGAGGGATCAAGAACGCCCCCACTTTCGTGAGGGCGTTTTGTTGGCTATAAGGTCGCGTTCCCGTGCATTAAATCGGCTACCGTGATGCCGTCCAGAAAATCGGTAATCATCCCGTCGAGCTTCTGCCACATGGGAAGCGTGCGGCAGTCGGACGCGCGGTGACATCCCTCAGGCTTGCACGTGAGACAGGCGACTGGTGCAAGCTCCTCATCCATCACCCGCAGAACCTCGCTCACCTTGTACTCCCCCGGATCACGGCTCAGCCGGTAGCCACCCCCCTTGCCATGCTGCGCCTCAACAAAGTGGTTCTTTGACAAAACGGACATGAGCCTCTCCGCGTACTTTGGCGAGACCTCCTGACGGTCCGAAATGTCCTTCATCGGGATATAGGTATTCCCCTGATTCTCCGCCAGGTCAATCAAAAACCGCAGCGCGTACCTTCCCCGTGTCGAGATCAACATGTCCGGTGAACTGCCTTATTTTACCGCGTCAAAGCCGTGCTGGAGGTCGGCAATAATGTCGTCGATGTGTTCCGTCCCAATGGACAGGCGCACCGTCGTCGGCCGCACGCCGCAGGCCAGAAGCTCCTGCTCGTCGAGCTGGGAGTGCGTGGTGGAGGCCGGGTGGATCACCAGGGACTTCACGTCCGCAACGTTCGCCAGCAGGGAGAACAGCTCCAGGTTTTCCGTGAACTTCTTTGCCGTCTCCGCCGTGCCCTTGATGTCGAACGTGAAGATGGAGGCCGCGCCCTTCGGGAAATAGCGGTCGTACAGCTCCTTCTGCTTCCCCGTCTCAAGGGAGGGGTGATTGACCTTCGCCACCTGTGGGTGATTCTTCAGGAACTCCACGACCTTCAGCGCGTTCTCCACGTGGCGCTCCACCCGCAGGGACAACGTCTCAAGCCCCTGGATGAACAGGAAGGAGTTGAACGGCGACAGGCACGCGCCCTGGTCCCTCATCAGCGTCGTGCGGAGCTTGATGATGTAGGCCAGGTTTCCCACGGCCTGGGTAAAGACGACGCCGTGATAGGAGGGATTCGGCTTGGACAGGCCGGGGAATTTGTCGTTCTGCGCCCAGTCGAAGTGTCCGCCGTCCACCACGACGCCGCCCATCGCTGTGCCGTGCCCGCCGATGAACTTCGTCGCGGAGTGGAGCACGATGTCCACGCCGTACTCGATGGGACGGAGCAGGTAGGGCGTGGCGAAGGTGTTGT
>JAFUYV010000133.1 GCA_017476945.1 Fretibacterium sp. | reverse complement strand
TCGCCAGAACAAATCCATGTTCCGCAAGACGCTTGTGTAAGTCCTCCCATGATACCGCGGTCTGCAATACTAAAGCTGTTTCTTTCTTCGCTATCTGTTCCAGACTTTGCTGTCCCGTGTGCGCCTCAATGTCACGCGCTGTTTGCGGGACTTCCGGCGTTTTTCGCGCGTTTTTCTCGATGATATTTCCGTGTCTACTATCTCGACTATGGGGCACCTCCCTATTCGTTTTCACTCATTCTTGCTATACCATGTTTTTTGCCTCCCCCCACACCATGATCTCCTTTAATCCTTCGTATAAGATTTAAGATTGCTCTTTTCTGCTGTGAAAAAGCGAACATTACAAATTCTTTCTTTTCGAGGTGATTGCCTGTTCGATGAGGGGTTCATCAATACCCATTGTGTCGGGGCGGATGTCCACAAGGACATCTTAAGCCCCGGCAGCATGAAGGCATCCGCCGTGGAGACAGGAGACCCCTGGCCTTCATTTAACAATCCGCACGTCGCCGGCGCGGCGGGTGTAGCCCTTCGAGTCAAAGTATTCCAGGATGGGGAGAATGAACTTGCGGGAGCTCTGAGTCGCGTCGCGCACAGCGGCCAGCGTCACGCTTTCCCCAAGGCCCCGGAAGATGCTCAGCATCGCCTGCTCCATCTCCGACGTCAGGACGTAATTATTCTCCAGAATGACGAGCCCTCGAGAGTTCTTCATGCTCTGAATGAGCGCGTTGAAGACCTTGGGCGGCAGCCCCGCCTCCGCCCGCACCTCGTCCAGGGTGGCGAGCTGCCATCCGTGGCGGCGGCAGATGCCCGCCAGGGCCTGACTGTTCTTCAGGAACTCCCCCTCGTTTTTGGAGACAAAATCCGGCGTGTGCAGCTTGTTCTCATCCAGGACAAGGGTTCCTCGCTCCACCATCATGGCGGCGAGGGAGCGAAGCGCCTTCGCATCCGGCAGGGGGACCTGGCGCAGCGCCTCGTCCAGGGGCAGCCCCGCCTCGGCGGGAAAGGACTTCTGATAGGCCGCCACAGCGCCGAGCAGATCCTTCATCAGATCCTCAAAGCGCGTGGGGGAGAAGTAAAGGGCGCGGTCCCCCTTCAGCTCCACCAGCTTGCCCTGCTTCAGCAACTCTCCGGCGGCCTGGGTGAGGTGCGCGGGCGTCTCTTGGATCGCGATGGAGGCTGCCGCGGCATCCAGCATCCCGGCGTCCCCAACCAGGCGCTCCAGACGGAGGGCGGGCGTGTCCGCGGTCCTCAGCCCTTCAATGCGGGCCAGGACCCTGGCGCGGGCCTGGGCTCCCCTCGGCTTGTGGGAGTAGGGGTAGACGACCGTCCCGCCCCCGATGGTGATAAGGGGGCTGTAAAAACGGAGAATGAAGCGCTGACCGGACGTGCAGACCACAGGCTCCTCCAGGACGAGCTGCGCGGGCTCCTCGCCGCCGGGGGCGATCTGCTTTGAGCGGAGCAGGGCCACGCGCGCCAGGACCTCCGAGGTCCCGATGCAGAGGTGGAGCCGCTGCCAATGCCTCAGCGCCTCCTTCGTCGCGGGTAGCAGCTTCAGCACGGCGTCGAAGCAGGAGGTCGGGGCGTAGACCCCCTTGTGGCAGACCACGTCGCCCCGGCTGAGCTCATCGACGGCGATGCCGGATAGATTTGCCGCCACCCGCTGCCCCGCATAGGCGTCCTCCACGGGCTGGCCGTGGACCTGAAGGCTGCGAATGCGCCCCTCCCGGCCGGAACGGGCCGAGGGCCCCTTTCCCGCGAGGCACGGCAGGACCTCGATCTCGTCCCCCAGGTGAGCAACACCATGGTAAGCCGTGCCGGTGATGACCGTCCCGAAGCCCGCGATGGGGAAGGCCCGGTCGATGGGAAGGAAGAGGGCCCCGCTGCGGGGGCGGGGCTTCACACGGTCCACCAGGGCCGCGATCTCCCGCCGGAGCGCGTCCAGCCCATCGCCCGTGACGCCGGAGACGGGGACGATGGGCTTTCCCTCAAGGAAGGTGCCGCGGACGAACTCCGCGACGTCCTCCACCACCAGCCCGGCCATGCCCTCCTCGACGCGGTCAATCTTCGTGACGGCAACGAGCCCTTCCTTCACCCCCAGGAGCTCCATGATGGCCAGATGCTCCCGCGTCTGAGGCATAACGCTCTCGTCGGCCGCCACGACCAGCAGCGTCGCGTCGATGCCGGAGGCCCCCGCCACCATTTGGCGGATGAAGCGCTCGTGCCCCGGCACGTCAATGACGCTGACCACCCTGCCGTCCTCCAGGCGGAGGGGGGCAAACCCCAGCTCGATGGTGATCCCGCGCCGCTTCTCCTCGATGAGCCGGTCACAGTCCACCCCCGTCAGGGCGGAGATCAGGGTCGTCTTGCCGTGATCGATGTGCCCCGCCGTGCCGATGACGAGGGAGACCTCGCGCCCTTCAGCGTTCCGCGCCATGAGCGGCCGCCTCCTTCCCCGCGCCTTCCTCAAGCCGGGACAGGGCTTCAACAAGGGCCTCCGCGTCGCCGGGCTGAAGGGTCCGCACGTGGAGGACCAACGCGTCCTCGCGCGCGCCGCAGAGCGCCGGGAGCTCCTGCCCCCTCAGCAGTGTCTGGAGGCGGCCCGCCCCGCCGGCGGGGTGCCCGCTCACGGAGACGCCCCAGCCGCTCAAGGGCCTCTCCGGGTAGGAGCCCCCTCCCACGGCATCCTCAACAGGGATGGCCTCAACCTTCGCGCTGACCCGTGCCCGCAGCTTTTCCGCCAGGGCCTCCGCCCGCTTCCTCAGGGTCTCCGGGGGAAGGCGCAGCATCGCCGTCGTCGGGATGTTGTCCAGGTCCCCGCGGCTGTAAAGGCGCAGGGTCGCCTCGAAGGCGGCGAGGGTGATCTTATCCACCCGCAGCGTCCGCAGGATGGGATGCTTCCTCAGCCTTCCCACGACGGCCCGGCGGCCGACGATCGCGCCGATCTGCGGGCCGCCCAGCATCTTGTCGCCGGAGAAGGTCACGACGTCCACCCCCTGCTCAAGACACGCCCTCACGCTGGTCTCGCCCTGGAGGCCAAGGGACTCCCCCTCGACGAGGAGGCCGCTCCCGGCGTCCTCCATGAAGAGCAGGCCACGCTCGTGGGCCAGCTTCGCCAGCTCCTCCCTCTCAGGGGCCGTCGTGAAGCCCTCAATGCGGAAGTTCGAGGGGTGAACCTTGAGGAGCAGAGCGGTGTTCTCCGTGATCGCGCGGGCATAGTCCTCCAAGTGGGTGCGGTTGGTGGTCCCCACCTCCACCAGCTTCGCCCCGGAGAATGTCATGATGTCCGGCACGCGGAAGGAGCCCCCGATCTCCACCAGCTCCCCGCGGGAGACGACGACCTCGGAGCCGGACGCCAGGGCGAAGAGGCAGAGGAGCACGGCCCCGGCGTTGTTGTTCACCACCAGGGCGGCCTCCGCACCCGTCTGAGTACAGAGCAGTTCCTCGATAAGCGTGTTGCGCTGGCCCCTCGCGCCATTCTCAAGGTCGTACTCCAGGTTGGAGTATCCCCGCGCCGTGCGGGTCATCGCCGCCAGGGCCTCCTCCGCGATGAGGGAGCGCCCCAGGTTCGTATGGATGACCACCCCCGTCGCGTTGATGACGCGGCGCAGGTTTGGCCTTTCCGCTCTCGCCAGGGCGGAAAGGCAGACCTCCTTCATGTGCTCCAGGATGTCCCCGGCCGGGATCGGGGCACCGTCCCCCTCAGCGGCGAGCATCTGCCGCCGAAGGCCGGTCAGCTCCGCGTTGAAGACCCTCTTAACCGCCTCACGTCCCAGCTTTTCGATCCAGGGGGCCGCCCACTCCTGTGCCAGCAGGATGTCCATGCCTGGGATCGCGCGCATCCTCTTTCTGATATCCTCAACCACCATTATTGCCACGCCCTTATCCTTCGTAATCGTAACAGCGTTTTGCCTGGGTTCATTCTATAATAAATGAGGGGCCGATGGGAAGGGGGCCGCATCTGAGTTTTTGCGCCCGCGCCCGGCGGACGCCGACTTGATCCTGCTGAGGAGGTCATCTCTCTGTCATGATAAAGCTCAACGTCACGGGAAAAACTGATCCGCTGCCGCTGGTCAGCGCCGCCCTCGCGAAAGGCGCGGAGGAAATTCAGGTCACGGCCGGGGACACGGCTCCGGCGCTGAAGGTCAAGCAGTTCCTGGAGAGGAAGGGCTTCGGGGTCCGGATACAGGACGACAACGGCCAACTGACGCTGACCGGCTCCCGTGGGGAGCTCTCCGCCGTGGCGGGAACGGGAACCCCCCGCCTTCTTGCGGTCCCCCTTGTCACGGAGGCCACGAATCACGCCGGGACAGAGGCGCTGCCTCACGCCGGGAAGGAGGCTCCGCCTCTCGCTGGGAAGGAGGTTCCGCCTCACGCCGGGCAGAAGGCTGAGCCTCACAGTAAGAAGGAGGGGACATCCCCTGTTTACCTCATCATGAGGAGGACACTGGGGCAGGGGGACCCGGAGTTTGGGGAGGTCCTCATCAGGAGCTTCCTGCGGACGCTCGCGGGAAGGAGGGCGACGCCCCCGGCGGCGGCCGTCATCCTGATGAACGAGGGGGTCCAGCTCGCCCGCTTCGACACCTCCGCCTGCGACCACCTGAAAGTCCTTGAGGCGAGGGGCGTGCGCGTCCTTGTGAGCGGGACCTGCGCCGCCCACTTCAGCATCACCGAGAGCATCGGTGTGGGCACCCTCGCCAATATGTACGAGATCGTCGAGACGCTGAGCGCCGCGGAAAGGACGGTCACGCTTTGACCGGGTGCACGGGCGCGTACGGGTTGACAAGGCCATGCTTCACATCTAAAATGACCATGACATCTTAATGACAATCCTAAATATGGATGGAGGCACGCGCATGTATACAACAATGGCTCCCATGCTTGCGCAGGCTAAACAGGAGGGGAAAGGCGTCCCCGCGTTCAACATCCACGCGTTGGAGGTCGTCCCCATGATGGCAAGGACCGCGGCGGAGAAAAGCTGTCCGGTCATCTTGCAGGTCTCCGTCTCCACGGCGAAGTATATCGGGTTTCATTTACTTTCAACCGTGGTGCGGGAGGTGGCGTCATCGCTGGACGTCCCCGTGGCCCTGCATCTGGACCACGCGGCGAAGCTGGAGGACATCGGCGCGGCGATAGACGGCGGTTTTTCCTCCGTCATGTACGATGGTTCGCTGCTGCCCCTGAGTGAGAACATCCAGCGCACGCAGGAGGCGGTGAAGCTGGCCCGGCAGGCGAAGGTCTCCATCGAGGCGGAGCTGGGCATCGTGGGACGCGGAAAGATCATCGAGAGCTATCCCTATACGGACCCGGACGACGCGGTGAAGTTTGTGGAGGAGACGGGGGTAGACGCCCTGGCCGTCGGCATTGGCACCCATCACGGGCAGTATAAGGCCAAGACGAACATCAACCTCGACGTGTTGAAGGCCATTCACGAGAAGGTGAGGGATATCCCCCTTGTGTTGCATGGGGGCACGGGCGTCCGCGATGAGGATGTCCGCACGTGCGTCCGGCTGGGGATGCACAAGCTGAACTTCGGCACGGAGTTGAACGTGTCGTGGGTGCGGGCGGCAAAGGAGGTCTTCGGCGCGGCGGAGCCGGACGAATCCCTGCGGGAGCTGATGATCCGCTGCAACGGCGCGATGGCGGACACCATTCGAAAAAAAATCGACCTGGTTCGATTTGAGGGATTGGGGAGGTAAGTGCCCTGCGGGCGCCGCTTCCCCTGAGTGTCCTGGGGGCAGGGGGGCTTTTCCCCTGAGCTTCAATCTTAGCTTCAATCTTAAAGGAGGTTGTCTTATGCGTTTCACGAAGAAATTGGTGGCTCTAGTCCTTGTCCTGGGTGTGCTGCTGGCTTTGGCTGCCGGCGCGATGGCCGCCGAGGAGCGCAAGCTGGTCATCTACTCCGCGGTGTATGACGACGAGACCCATGGCCTCTGCGAGAGGTTCGAGGAGGTCTCCGGCATCAAGACGAGCTGTGTCGTGCTGGGCGGCGGAGAGATCCTGGCCCGCGTTCAGAACGAGAACAAAAACGCGACGGCGTCCGTCTGGTTCGGCGGCCCGGCCGACCCGTTCATCACCGCGAAGAAGCAGGGGCTGCTCCTTCAGTACGAGTCCCCCAACGCCAAGCCCATCGCGGAGAAGTACAAGGATCCTGACAACTATTGGACAGGCGTCTATATCGGCTACGTCGGCTTCGTGTGCAACAACGAGCGCCTGAAGGAGCTGGGCATCAAGGCGCCGGAGTCCTGGGAGGACCTGCTGGACCCGAAGCTGAAGGGCGAGATCAAGATGGCCTCTCCTGCGGCCTCCTCCACGGGCTACGTCATCCTGGCAACGGTGCTTCAGCTCATGGGCGAGGAGAAGGGCTTTGAGTACATGGGCAAGCTGGACAAGAACATGCTGGAGTACACCACCCGCGGCGGCGGCTGCATCACGGACGTCATCGCCGGCGAGATTGCGGTGGGCATCTGCTTCTGCCACGATGCCATCACCCAGCAGCTCAACGGGTACGGCGACCTGCTGACCGTCAACGTCCCGAAGGAGGGCACGGGCTACGAGACCGGCGCCATGGCCATCATCGCCAACGGCCCGGACCAGGCGGAGGCCAAGGAGTTCTACGACTGGGCGCTGACCGCCGACTGCCAGAACCTTTACAAGAAGTACGGCGCGCTGCAGTTCCTCACCGCCCCCGGCGCCGAGACCCACGAGGCCGTGGCCCGCATCGCGGACGCCAAGACCATCAATTACAACACGGCGTGGGCCGGCGACCACAAGGAGGAGTTCACCTCCAAGTGGGCGGCGATCACTAACCGCTAGTAGATTTGGCGCCCCCCTTGCGGCCCTTCGGGCCACCTTTTCCCCGGAGGGGGGAAGGCCAAAGGCGTCCCCTTGCGGGTCGCTTACCCCTGCGGGACGGGGGCTATCGGCCTGTGAATGAGGCATGAAAAAATGGAAGATGCCTTTGCCGGCGTCTTCCATTTTTGGTTTTTCACCCTTTTTGGTTTTTCACTCTTATAGAACGGAGGGCAATCTCCACATGTTTAACGCTGACCGATACCGACAGGCACGCGCCGCGAGCGTTCCAATGCAAAGAGACCCTCTGCTGTCGCTGGCCATCGTCGCCGTCCTCGCCCTGCTGGTGCTGTTCATCCTGATGCCGCTTCTCTCCATCCTGTGGGGAAGCTTTGTGGAGAGGGACACGGGTTTCTTCTCCCTGGACACTTATCTCAAGGTCTTTGCGGACAAGAACTTCCGGACGACCTTCGGCAACACCCTCTGGCTGGGGACGGTGGTGGGCGTCCTCTCCACAGTGCTGGGTTTTCTCTTTGCCTACACAAGGCAGTGCATCAAAAGCCCCTTCAAGAAGCTTTACGGCATGATTGAAATTCTGCCCATCATCTCGCCGCCCTTCGTGTTGGCCTTCTCCGCCATCAC
Source organism: Fretibacterium sp. (assembly GCA_017476945.1). Taxonomy (GTDB): domain Bacteria; phylum Synergistota; class Synergistia; order Synergistales; family Aminobacteriaceae; genus JAFUYV01. The sequence goes on along the minus strand of JAFUYV010000133.1, from coordinate 466 downwards.
GCTGCTGGGCCGCCGCGGGCTCATCACCTACCGGTTGTTGGGCTTCCGTAATTTCAACATCTACGGCTTCTGGGGATTGGTGGTGGTGCAGACGATGACCTTCTTCCCCATCGCCGCCATGACACTGGACGGCCTGCTGGAGAACTTCGACGTCTCCATGGAGGAGGCGGCGCGCAACCTGGGGGCCAGCCGCTTCCGCGTGTTCCGGACGGTGCAGATTCCCATGCTGGCCTCCGGGCTGGCCAACGTGTTCCTGCTCTCCTTCATCGAGTCCGCGACGGACTTCTCCAACCCGACGATTTTGGGCGGCAACTACACGACCCTCGCCACGCAGATTTACGTTCAGGCTATCGGCAACTACAACCAGCAGGCGGGCACGGCCATCGCGACCATCCTGCTGCTGGTGACTGTGGGGGTCTTCGTGCTTCAGAAGGCCATCTTGGACAAACGCTCCTACGTGACGCTG
>JAFUYV010000016.1 GCA_017476945.1 Fretibacterium sp. | reverse complement strand
CCCCGCCCCTCCGGCGCCCACAGCCACCGCCAGCAGCGCCAACAAACACATGAACACACGTTTTCCCATACTTCTCTACCTCCGTTCAGTTTTTGGGTAAAACCCATGTGTTCACCCGCGCTCCGCCAAATGGGCCTCTCTATGCTATAATAGGCATAAGCAGAGGCGGACCATCGTCAGATGGCCGGGTGAACAATATTTATTTGGCGATTTCTATTGTATCACACCCCCTCTGCTTATGCTATATGCTCCAGGGGAAAATTTTAAGGACCACCTCACAGGCCCACACCCCCCGGACAGCTCTCTCCGAAGGGGAACCCTTGGAAATACAGAAAAAACAAAAATTCTTACCCCAAACCGAGGCCCGCGCTTCGTGAAAAGTAGAGGGCGGACGGAAGGGGCGTTCGGAGGGATGGGGCAGGACGAGCTGCAGGGCCGTCAGTTTGACAACTTCCCTGCGTAATGTTAGACTGTCAAATTGTTATCGCAGTTTGTTGTGTCAGGAGGCGGACAGGGTGAGACGCAGACAGCTTCACGGTGTGAGCAATTTAACCTTTGCTCGCAAGGTTGGAGAGCGTTTTGCTCCTCGGACCTCCTTTCATGTGTTTTCCGGTGTCCTGCCCCTAGCGGTTGCCGTCCTGGGCCTAGTTTTGCTTGGCCTCGTTTACCGTCGGGACAGGTCGCGGCACTTCCCCTGATTTGCCAGGAGGAAACAGCATCAAAAGCAAATGCGGCCCGCTGTCCGGCGGAGCCGCTTTTTTTATACATCGCACGTCTCCGGCCTCCAGGCCAGTGAGACCAGCGTCGGCCTCGCGGCGTGAGTGATGACATCAGCCTTGTGGTGTGAGCGATGAAATCAGCCTCGCGGCGTGAGCGATTAGATTCAATGGAGGTGTTTTCCTTTGGAAGTCATGAAGTTTATTATCGCGCTTAGCCCGCTCCTTGTCGTCCTCGTGGGCATTTTGGGCTTCAAGAAGTCCGCCATGAAGGTCGCGCCCTTGGCGCTGCTGTGGACACTGGTCCTTGCCTTCACCTACTTCAACATCAAGGGCCTGGCCTTCAACGCCAACGTGGACATCATCGACGCCCTGCTGTGGAAGGGCATCAAGGAGGGCATGAAGATCGTCCTGATGGTCTTTGGCGCCTTCGTCATCCTCAACACGCTGCGCCGAACCGGGGCGATGGAGGACGTGAAGAACACCATCGCCAAGATCAGCGACGACCGCCGCGTCCAGCTCATCATCATCGGCATGATGCTCCCCATCTTCCTGGAGGGGGCGGCTGGCGCCGGGGCCCCCGCGGCCATCGCGGCGCCCTTCCTGGTGGCGCTGGGCTTTGACCCCATCACGGCCATCACCGCCGCGCTGTTGGGCGACGCCACGCCCTGTTCCTGGGGCGGCGCGGGCCTGACAACTATCTTCGGCGGCAGCGCGCTGGTCGAGGCGGGGCTCTCCACCGTCGCGTTGAACTCCGCCATGGTGGGGCGCATCCACATGTTCGGCGTGCTGATCATCCCCTTCATCATGGTGGCGATGGCCTTCGGGCGAAAGGGCTTCAGGAACATCCTGCCCTACCTGACCTACGCCGGCATCACCACGTGCATCACGATGTTTGTGCTGTCCAATTACGTGGGCGCGGAGGTCACGTCGATGGGGACGGGGCTCATCTCCATGCTGTTCTCCGTCCTGTACGTCAAGATCTTCAAGCTCAAAACGCCGGACGAGTTCCGCCACCACTTTCCCAGCGGCATGCGGCAGAAGTACAGCTCACTGCGCGCCGTGTCACCCTACCTCTACATGCTGGTCCTGCTCCCGGCCGTGCGCTATGGCGTTCCGGCCTTTGTGGAGAATGGCTTTGCCCTGATGTGCACCTTTGGCTACATCGTGTGGGTGGACGTGGTGATCCTCCTCTGCGGCTTCCTCGGAGCGCGGACGCTCGGCGTCAACCTTGAGGAGTACTGGAAGACCTGCGGGGAGACGCTGAAGGGCGTCATGCCGGTGCTGGTGACGATGGGCAGCCTCCTCGTGGTGGCCTACATCATGCAGTCCAGCTCCACCGGCATGATGAACCTGCTGGCCTCGGACATCGCCAGCGCGGCGGGCCGGCTCTACCCGGCCGCGGCGGTCCTGATCGGCTCCAGCGGCTCCTTCGTCACGGGCACGGGGCTTGGATCCAACATCATGTTCGCGAACCTGCACATCGACGCGGCGGCATCGCTGGGCATGAATCCCATCACCGTCTTTGCGGGGCAGAACGCCGGCGGCTCCCTGGGCAACCTGGTCTGCCCCAACAACGTCGTCGCCGCCTGCGCCACCGTTGGCCAGACCAACAACGAGTACAAGGTCATGAAGAAGAGCCTCCCGGTCTTCCTGGTCATCCTTCTCCTCTACATGACCCTGGCCACGCTCTACACGCTGGTTTTGTTCCCTAACTTCGGCCAGGCGAGCTAGCTTACGCAGCCCCGTAGGGGGTGCGGCGTTAGCTCGATCGGCTGTGCAGGGAAGGACAGGATTGTCCTTCATCCTGCCGGCCAGGCGAGCTAGCTTACGCGGCTGTGCGCTGAAACCAAGCTTGTTATATAATAAATTTTTCCAAAGCTCGCGAGTTTCGGGGGCTCTTAGAACGGCCTCGTGGCGTGAGCAATTAAATCTGGGGGCGTTTTTTCATGAGCAAGAAGAGAGTTGTAGGCGTCATTGGGGTCGGGCATGTGGGTGCGCACGTGGCGTACAGTCTGGCTGTGCAGGGCATCGCCGACGAGCTCATCCTGGTGGATGCGAACCAGGACAAGGCCAAGTGCGAGTGCCAGGACATCTTTGACTCCGTTGGCTATCTGCCGCACCGTCTGTCCATTCGCGTGGGGGACTATGCGGACCTTGGGAACTGCGACGTGGTGGTGAATGCTGCGGGAAAGATATCGCTGCTGCTGGGAAGCGGCAACAACCGGCTCAAGGAGATGGACTTCACCATCCGGGCCGTCAACGACTTTACGGCCAAGGTGATGGCCTCCGGGTTCCACGGCATCTTCCTGAACATCGCCAACCCCTGCGACATCGTCACGCGTCAGTTCGCGAAGCTCTCCGGTCTGCCGAAGGGACACGTCCTCGGCACGGGCACGGCGCTGGACACGGCGCGTCTGCGCTCGGCCCTCGCGCGTCAGACCGGCATCGACCACAAGTCCATCTGCGCCTACGTGATGGGCGAGCACGGCGCGGCCCAGATGGTGCCGTGGTCCACGGTGTCGTTTGGCGGCCGTCCCCTTGCGGATTGGGCAAAGGCGGACGAGCGTTTCCGCTTTGACCATAACGCGCTGAGGGACGAGGCCCGCGAGGGCGGTTGGGTGGTCTTCGCCGGGAAACAGTGCACGGAGTACGGCATCTGCTCCACGGCGGCGCGGCTGGTGCATATCATCCTGCTGGATGAGAAGCAGATCATGCCCGTCAGCGCGGAGCTGGATGGCGAGTATGGCGAGAAGGACCTGTTCGTGGGCGTCCCGGCCGTGGTCGGCGCAGGTGGGGCCGAGCAGGTCGTGGAGCTGCCGATGTCCTCCGAGGACATGGAGGAGTTCAAGAAATGCTGCGCCGGCGTACGACAGAACATGGAACATCTCAAGGAGATTAAGTAATCATTAAACGGAGGTATAGCACATGAACATCTCGATCACCAAAAGCGCAAATCCTGGCACGCTGCCCCCCTCGGACACGCTGGGCTTCGGTTCCAGCTTCACGGACCACATGTTCGTGATGGACT
>JAFUYV010000132.1 GCA_017476945.1 Fretibacterium sp. | reverse complement strand
TTGTAGGACTTCTTCAGCTCGTCCACCCTGGCGCGGATGCGCTCGGAGGTCCGGGTGTTCTGAAGCTCCTGAGTGATCTGGGCCTTCACGTCTTCGAAGGGGATGGTGGACGCGGGCACGCGCCCCTCCAGCTTGATGATGTGCCAGCCAAACTGTGTCTTCACGGGCTCGGAGATGTCGCCGGGCTCCTTCAGGGCAAAGGCGGCCGCCTCGAACTCGGGCACCATCTGCCCCCTCTGAAACTCACCCAGGTCGCCGCCCTGCGGGGCGGAGGGGCAGAGGGAAACGGCCTTCGCGACCTCGTCAAAGGAGACGCCGGCCTTCAGGTCCGCCTGAACCTTGGCGATCTGATCCGCGCTCGTGGCGTCGTCGCTGAGAAGGATGTGACGGGCGTGGATACGCTCCGGCTGAGTGAACTGCGCCGTGTTCCCGTCGTAGAAGCGCCGCGCGTCCTCGTCGGAGATGGAGATGTCCTTGATGGACTCGCGCATCGCCATCTGGGCGAGGACGTGGGCTCGGATGTCCTCCATCGTCGCCCGGAACTCCGGCGTCTCGTCCAGCTTTGCCTTGGCGCCGTCAAGGGCGAAGAGCTGCACGGAGATGAGCTCGTCCAGGATCATCTGGCGTCCCTGCTCGCTGCCGTACATCATCATGGCCTGTGGCCCCATGGACTGAAGGAGCTGCATGACCGCGTCCTCCGTGATGTCCTGCCCCTCCACGCGGGCCAGGACCTTCGGCCCCTTCTCCTCCGCGGGCGCGGGCTCGATAGCGGCCTTCTCCGAGGGGGCCGCCATCGCGAGGCAGGCCGCCAGCATCCCTATCAGGACAAGGGCCGCCGCCCCTCTCACCTTCCAGCCTCCCCTGGAGGTCAAGTTCAAAATCTTTTTCACGTTCATTCCTCCTCAAACTCAAAAAAATTGCTCCCGGTGGCCCCCTTCAGAGAGGACCGCCCGGCGAAACACCCTGGCATTTTAACATAACCGTCCCGCCGGGACAGCCGGTAAACTGCGTGAAAGGTGAACGGCGTATCCCCGCCAGGCTTGAGATATAATGGTCCTTGAGCATAAGGGGAAGCTTCCCCATCATGGAAAATCATGGGAGGACGGATTCATGCGTGTTATCGACACCCGCTTGGTGCTGGGCTTATCTATATGGATATTGGGCTTTGCCCTGATGACCGCCGGCTGGCTGGTGGGGGAGCTCTTCGAGAGCTGGGGGAGCATCCCCTCCAAGATACTCTACAAGCTTGGGGCTGCCATTGTCGCGACGCCGGTCATCGTCCTGCTCTGGAAGGCCGCCTCTTACCTCTACATTCACCGCGTTGACGTCTCCCTCTATGTCAACGAGGCCCTGCATTTCATCACCGAGACCCTGAAGGTCCTCTGAGGCGGCGGCGTGAGGGAAGCGCTCCTTGGGTTGGCCGTCGCGGCCTGTATGCTCTATTTTCCCTACGTCTGGTGTCGTCTCAGGGGCGAGAGCGAGAGGGACTGGGGACTGGCGTGGTTCATGGGCCCGGGGGCCTGGCGGGACGTCATCGTGGCCCTGTCGCTGACGCTGATCCCCCTCACCTTCGTCTCCCTGCACTGGCCTGTTCAGTGGGGTGGGCCCGGCCCGCATCACCCGTCCTTCTGGCGGGCGCTGGATAACCTGGGCGGCGGGCTTGCGGCGGCCTTCATCGAGGAGACCTTTTTCCGCGGCTGGCTCCAGACTCTGCTGGCCCGGAGGCTGGGGCCGTGGCGGGGGCTTTTCCTGGCGGCGCTGTGCTTCGCCCTCAGTCACCTCGTCGTCCTGGTGGGCTGGCTGAGGGTCGCGACCTTTTTCCCCGGGCTGGTGATGGGCCTTCTGCGCCTCCGCAACGGCTCCATCCTGCCCTCAATCATCTACCACGCCGTCTGCAACGTCTGGGCCGTTTGGTGGGCCCCGATCCCATGACGGCGCGATGAGGAGGCCAAAGATGATGAGAAGTCCTGTCCGTTCGTTCCTCCGCGCCGCCCTTTCCCCGCTTCTTTTCTTTCTGCTTCTCGCCTCCGCCCCGGAGGCCCTGGCGGCTCGGGGGATGCTTGAGCTTCATATCCCCTGCCGCGTTGGGGAGGAGGCGCTGGCCATCCTGCCGGGCGGCGGGGTCATGACGCTTGGCCGGGTCCTGATGACGCCGGTGAAGACGAACTGGCCGGCCTACACCGCCAGCAAGTGGTGCGCCCCGGCGACGGTCTGCGCCTCGGCGGTGAACGCCGTCCACATGCTGATAAATATCGAGGAGGGGCGTGGGCGTATCCTGAGCCTCGTCCCGGCCGTGACCGTGGCCCCGGCCGCGGCCGCGGGGGCCTTCTTCAGCCTGGACATGCCGGCGGGAACGGGGCTCTTTGGAGGGGTGGCCCCCCTCGTGGGCTCCTCCGTGTCCATCGTGGGTGAGGGCGGAGAACGGCCTCTGGACGGCGTGCCCCAGGAGGGTGAGACCTTGGTCATCCGCTCGGAGCTCCCCGGACGGCCCGCCGTGTGGATGGTGGATATCGAGAACCGGCCAGGCGGGCGGGTCATCGCCTGGGGAGAGGCCGGGCCGGGGGTCATCGCCCGCGTCGTGCTGCCGGTGGGCGGCGGGGGGCGCTTCGGCGGGACGCAGTTCCAGCGCAACGGGAGGATACGCGCCTCTCACGCCGGTGTCATCGACGTCGCGACGGCCCCGCGCGGTGAGGTGGGTGGCCTTCAGATCATGCCCCTCATCCACGCCCTGACGTCCGCTGAGATGGCGAGCGCCTGGAAGCTGACGCAGTGGATGATCCTTGCCCCTCTGCCGGGGGAGCCGCCCCTGGCGGGAAGGCCGCCGCTCTTCAAGGCCTCCTTCGTCCCCGGCACGCAACTCGATGACCGGCTTGAGGACATGTGGAGCACCTACGGCCGCCGTCCGCTCGTCCTCTGCCGCGTTGGCGGGGGGCCGTGGACGCGGCTGCCCTCCGTCTCCGGCCGCGTGGACGACGCGCTGCGCAGCGTGACGCACTTGCGCCTCTACTATCCCTTCTGGGACAGGCCGTGACGGCGCGGTTTTCGCCCTCCATTGCTCATGGCGCGTGAGCTGTCGTCCATACGGATAGCCCGTTTAAAGAAACTGCTGTTGCTGCTCCACAGGCGGCGCGGGCAGGGCGTGGAGGCGGAGGAGATTTTGCGCGAGTGCGAGTACGCGAGCCGCCGCACCTTGCAGGCCGACCTTCAGATGCTCCGTGAGGAGTACGGGGCGGAGATCGAGTTCACGCGTACCCAGCCGTGCCGCTATTGCCTGAAATCCGAGGGGGATTTCCTGCTGCCGCTGGCGCTGGACGAGCGCGACGTCCTGTCTTTAACCGCGGGGCTGGGGATGGCCGCGCACTTTCTCCCGCACATCCAAGAAAACTGTCACGCCCTTTGGCGCAAGATGCAGGCCATTCTGCCGGAGAAGTCCGTGGAGTTTGGCCGCTGGCTGGCAAAGGCCGCCGTGGTGGCAACGCCGGTCTCCGCAATGGACGCCGGAGTGTTCGAGGCGCTTTTGGACGCAATCTATCAAAAGACGATGGTGGAGATTGCCTACGTCTCGCCCTATGCCCCCAGGGACACAAGCGGCAAGCGTGAAGTCCGTACGCACATCCTGGCCCCGTGGGGCGTGTTCTTCCGCGCCCACGCCTGGTATCTCTTAGCCGGCAAGGAGGGGAAGGATAAGCCGGGAGTTTTCCGCCTGTCGCGCATACAGGCGGCCCGCCCCTGTCCCGATTTGCCCTTCCTCTCGCCGCCGGAGGCCTTCTCTCAAGAGAATTTCGCCGCCTCGGCCTGGTACGCAGCTCCGGGCGAGCTGGAACACGACATCCGCCTGCGGGTTGTGGAGCCCATGGCGACCATCGTCAGCGAGACGGTGTGGCACCCGACGCAGAGAACAGAGCGAATCGACGCGGACACGCTGATCCTGACCGCCCGCGTTCCCGACCTGGGCGAGGTGGCCCGCTGGGTCCTCTCCGCCGCGCCGTATATCGCCGTGGAGTCTCCCCTTGAGCTGCGGGACATGGTGCGCGGCCTGGCGGCAAAGATGCTTGAATTGAATTCGCTGTTAGAAGAAGAACAGAAAGAAGAACAGGACAAAACGCCGTAAGTTGTTTCCGCCCGGCCCGTACGGAACCAAAAACACGCTAAGCCTGCGGGGCGTTCTGGTATTATGTGCTGCGGGGCGGGGAGAAGACGGAAAGGGGGAGGCGGGCTCCCCTCTCCACAAGGTATCTCCGCAGAGGACAGACGGGTTATTCCCCGATGATGTAGATGTGATCTACAGCGTAATCCAGAATCAGCCCGATGAGCTCGTTCCGCGAGCGGTTGCTCCGCTGGGAAAGCTCATCCAGGGCGCTGGCGGTCTCGTTCCTGATTCTGACGGAGAATATCTTGTACCCGTCCTCGCCCCTTATGTGCGGCTTGGGCACCTTCTTCGGGATGCTGATGGTTGCCTCATCTCCCATGTTCCTTCACCTCGATTTCATTTTAGGGTAAGGCCGTGGGGAATGATATGTTATCCATTAAAATTAAAAGTTATATGTTATACTATCTTTAACATTTAGGAGGAATACACAATGGATGTTATCGAGCCGGAGTTCGTCAATCTGGGTTACGCGAAGAACTATTCTGAGGAGGGCTTCTGGAACAAGATTGTGGGCGTTGTGAAGAGCGCGGGCTTGGAGCTGATCTACAAGGCCCTTCAGCTCTACTACGCGACGCAGAGCCCGAACTGTCCGGCAGGCGTGAAGGCGGCCATTTATGCCGCGCTGGGGTACTTCATCCTGCCAATAGACATTGTGCCGGACTTCATACCGGGCATGGGGTTCGCGGACGACCTCGCGGCGCTGACGGCCGCGCTGGTGATGGCTCAGGCTTACGTTGACCTCGGCGTCAGGACAAAGGCAAGAAATACTGTCCGGCGGCTGTTTGGTGACGAGGCTGCCGCGGGGCTGGAGTGAGG
>JAFUYV010000131.1 GCA_017476945.1 Fretibacterium sp. | reverse complement strand
GCCGCGACGCACTCGTCCGGGTTGATGCCCTTCGTGGGCTCCTTGCCCAGCAGGCTGACGATCTTCTTCTGCACCATCGGCATACGGGTGGAGCCGCCGACGAGCAAAACCTTGTCCACCTCAGAGGCGCTGAGGCCGGAGTCGGACAGCGCGCGCTGCGTGGGAGTGACCGTGCGGTCAAGAAGATCCGCCGTCATCTCCTCGAACCTCGCCCGCGTCAGCTTCATCTCCAGGTGCTTGGGCCCAGTCTGGTTCGCCGTGATGAAGGGCAGGGAGATGGTCGTCTCCGTCATGTTGGAGAGCTCTATCTTCGCCTTCTCCGCCGCCTCGCGCAGACGCTGCATGGCCATGCTGTCGTTTTTAAGGTCGATGCCCTCGGCCTTCTTGAACTCCGCGGCCATCCACTCGACGATGCGGTTGTCCCAGTCGTCACCGCCCAGGCGGTTGTCGCCCGCCGTGGCCAGCACCTCAAACACGCCCTCGCCCACGTCCAGGATGGAGACGTCGAACGTGCCGCCGCCCAGGTCGAACACCAAAATTTTGTGCTCCTCCTTGCGATTCTCCCCGTAGGCCAGGCAGGCTGCCGTGGGCTCGTTGATGATACGGAGCACCTCAAGGCCCGCAATAGTGCCCGCGTCCTTGGTGGCCTGACGCTGAGCGTCCGTGAAGTACGCCGGCACCGTGATGACCGCCTGCGTCACCGGCTCACCCAGGTAGTCCTCCGCGTCGCGCTTTAACTTCTGCAAAATCATCGCGGAGATCTCCTGCGGCGTGTAGTTCTTCCCGTCGATATTGACGCGATAATCTGTGCCCATCTCACGCTTGATGGACATGATGGTGTGGTCCGCGTTGACGATGGCCTGGCGCTTGGCCAGCTGCCCCACCAGGCGTTCGCCCTCCTTGGTGAAGGCGACGACGGACGGCGTGGTCCGCGCCCCTTCGTTGTTGGGGATAATAGTGGTCTGGTCTCCCTCCTGCACCGCGATGCAGCTGTTGGTCGTTCCAAGGTCAATTCCTACAACTTTTGCCATGATAAGATCCTCCTAAATCTGTAAACTTTTGATTGAAGTTCAGAGGGGAAAGCCCCTGAACCTCCCTTATGATTATTGCCTGATTTTATGCCGTCTTGCCGACCGTGACGCGCGCGGCCCGCAGAACCCGGCCTTCCTTTGCACGGTAGCCGCGGAGCTGCTCCGCCACCACCGTGCCATCCTGCTCTGGAGTGTCCACCGGCGCCGTGCCGGCCGCCTCGTGGAGGTTCGGGTCAAATTTCTGACCCTCCGTGGGGATGACGGTGATGCCCAGCTCCTCAAGCGCGGACAAAAACTGCCTTTGCACCATCCGCACACCCACCAGGACGTCCTTTGCGCTCCCATCCTCCGGAACCATCAACGCCCGGTCCAGGTTGTCCAGCACGGGAAGGAGCGCCGTGATGACGTCCTCCTCCGTCCGACGGCGGGCCTCTTGCTTCTCGCGCGTGACGCGCTGGCGATAGTTGTAGAAGTCCGCACGTGCCGCCGCAAGCTCCTGCTCCAGAGTGGCAACGCGCTCCTCCGCCGTACCGCCTGTCCCCTGTTCCGGCTCCGTTCCAGTCTCCTCATCAATAAGAACGCCCTCGTCCTCGCGGCGCTCCTGATCCCCTCTATCATGACCTTCTTCCTCGTCATCCGTCTCGATGACAGGCTCGAAGTACTCGTTGTCCATCTATGCTCAATCCTCCTTTGAGTCCTCGTTCAGGGCATCCACCACGGACTCCAGAACGCCGATGGAGCGCTCATAGTCCATTCGCAGCGGGCCGATGAGCCCAAGGACCGCCTTCTGCTGGCGCGGGCGAGCGGGGATGAGAATCATCGCGCTCTCCTCCATGCCCTCCCCCTCGTTCTCATCACCCAGGGAGACCTTGAGGTCCGCGGCCTGACGGCACTTTTCCACCATCCGCGCCAATGGCTTCTCCTGCTCCAGAAGCGACAGCACGGCCTGAAGTCGCGACAGGGCCTGGAAGTGGGGGAGGCTCAGGATATGCTTGGCCCCACTGCTGAAGAAGCGGTAATTCTGCTCCGTCAGGAATCGATCCAGCTCCTCAATGGCCGCCCGGCAGGCCGTCTCGGCCTCCTCAAGCCCGCCCAGAACATATTGGTAGAGCACCTCGTGAACCTCGCTCCAGGGATGCCCTGACGCCACGGTGTTGATGCGGCGGCTGAGCTCCTCCAGAAGCCCTGGCTCCACCTCGCAGGGCAGGTTGAACTGCGAGTGGTGCACCAGCCCGCCCCGCAGGACGATGAGGGCCAGGACATTCGTTCCGCCCAGCGGCATCAGGTCGATGTGCTGGATCTCCGTGTCGTCCAGGCCGGAGACCGCCGCCACCGCCACGCAGTTCGTGAGCCGCGAGAGGAGGTGCGTGACGTAGTTCAGCAGATCCTCAATGCCGCTGCGCCGCCCTGTCAGCTCCTTGCGCCAGGCCTCAGCCCCGTGCGTCCGGTTTCGCGCCCTCGCCGTCACCGAGTCCACGTAGACCCGGTACGCCTTGGCCGTGGGCAGGCGGCCAGAAGAGGTGTGAGGCTGGTAGAAGTAACCCAGCTCCTCAAGGTCCGCCATCTCGTTGCGAATCGTCGCGGGGCTCAGGCCCCGGATGTACTTCTTTGTGATGGTGCGCGACCCGGCGGGCTCCCCCGTCTTGATGTACTCGTACACCACCGCCAGAAT
>JAFUYV010000130.1 GCA_017476945.1 Fretibacterium sp. | reverse complement strand
GTTCGATGTCGCGTGAAGTTTCAGGAGGTTTAGAGATTTTTATTATGGAGGTAGAGACGTTATGAGGAAACATGCGTTGGTATTTTTGGCGGCGCTCCTGGCCGTATGCCTGGGCGCCGGGAGCGCGTTGGGGGCCGAGGGCGATATCACCTTTACGATTGCCGGAGCTACAACCACTGCGGGGACAACAACCGAAGCAACCAATACCCCCGCGATCGCAGTTGCACAAGCTACGAATGACGTCACCATCGCAGTGACAACGAATGGCACGTTCACTTCGTGGATAACCGCAGTTACCGCAGATGGCACTGCAAAAGTTGTTCCCACTGCAGTAAACAGTACTGCTGTTAAAGTGACGCTGACGGGTGATTCGCTCAAGATTACGAATCAAGCGGCAGGTGGAACAAGTAAAACCACAGCCAAAGTTATATATGTTGATGCGACAGACAGCGATAAAGTTAAAACGCTGTCGAGCGTTAATACGGGTGTTGCGGCCCCGACTGCTAAAACAACGTACTACTTGGAAGTGGCGAAAGACACTACTGGCAGCAACTACTGCTATATTGCCGTTGAGGTTACCCCGAAGGCCGCTGACGGCGGCGGAAAGACCGGCGCCGTCACGAGCGTGGACGTCAAGTTGACGTTCCCAGAGGCGAGCGGGGATATCTCCTTCGTCGAGGTCAGCCAGGACAAGCTCAGCGTGGACAACACCGTCGAGCTGAAGGCCGTCACGTCCTTCGACGTCACGCTTGAGCCCATCACAAAAGGCAAGCTGATCAGCTTCGACACCGGCTCGACCTTCACGGGCGTCGAGGGCGCCCCCACGGTCAAGGTGGCCGACACGGCCTCCAAGGACGTCGTCACGGTCTCTGGCTACACCCTCTCCACCGACGTGCAGACCGGCACCCTGACGCTCGTCCTGAGCCACGACGCCGTCTCCTTCTCCGTCGAGGTGAAGGTGAAGCTGCCCGCCAGCGGCGACAAGGCCGCGGAGACGCCCAGCGCGATTGATGAGCCTGAAGAGTTGACCGAGGACGACGACGCCAAGACCGTCATCGGCGTGCCGGTTGCGCCCACCCTGTCGGCATCGGACGCTGAGAACGCCCTTGAGGAGGCCGGGATCGACCTGCCCGCTGGCGTGGAGTCCCTGACGCTGTTCGACATGGTGGCCGCGGAGGACAACCGGTCGGAGGAAGAGCTGGCGAAGGTGGACGAGGCCGCCCGGAACGCGCTGGATGACCTGCTGAGCGGCGTGGAGCAGAAGGATGACACAAAGCCCCTGCTCACCATCGTCAAGCCGCTGAGCTTTGACGTGGACACGGTTGCCTACTTCGCCATGAAGCTGACGGGCGCGAAGAAGGGCGACGTTCTCCGCTGGTTCCCCGGCGACGAGGCCCTTGAGAGCGACGTTGTTGCCCTGGCGGCTACGGGCGACCTCAGCACCCCTGGCGACACGGTGTTCTTTGACCAGAGCACGGGCGAGGTGACGGAGATGGTCCCCGCGGATGACGCGGAGGTTTCCGTGGCGGCCTACTGCGAGGCTGGGACGACCTACAACCCGGTTATCGTGACGGCCACGCCGGACACGGAGGAGCCCACGGGCGGCCCGACGAGCGACAACGGCTCCGGCGGGTGCGACCTGGGCCTGGGCGGCGTGGTGCTGCTCCTCGCGGCGCTCCTGCCCCTGGCGAAGAAGCGCTAGGCCGAAGAGCAGGTAACCTGAGCTGACCGGCCCCCGTGCCGGACGCCCCGGCCCCGTTCACGCGGGGCCGGGGTTTTAGTATAATAGTGTGGAGCGGGGACGGAAGAGAAGCGGACAGGCCGCGTTGTCAAGGGGGGGAGATCGCCATGGCCGACGAATTTGTGAGGCAGGACCTTTTCACCGCGCACATGCAGCGCATGGAGGCGCTGCTGGCCCTCAACCTGACGGAGCAGAAGGCGATGAACGAGCGCCTTGAGGCGAAAATTGATTTCGTCAACGAGCGCCTCGAGGAGAAGATTGAAGCGGTGAACAGCCGCCTCGATTCGACAGCCAAGCGCCTTGAGGGAAAGATTGACTCAGTGAATGACAGCCTCCATGCGAAGATCGAGAGCGTGCAGAGCGAGCTGACGGGCGACATCAAGCGCCTTGAGGGGAAGATTGATTCCGTCAACGAGCGCCTCGAGGGAAAGATTGACTCAGTGAATGACAGCCTCAATGCGAAGATCGAGAGCGTGCGGAGCGATTTGAGGGGCGACATCAAGGCTCTGGATGCGAAGCTGTACGCGCTTGAGGGCAAGCTGTCGCAGAACCTGGTGATAACGGGCATCATCGTCACGCTCTTCGGCCTGATCATCACGGCAATCCAGTTCTGGAAATAGGGCCGCGCGGAGCGGCCGGGCATGAAAGGGGAGGGGAGCCATGATATCGGTCCTGAGGACCCATAAGAGCCACAGAAACTCCGGGCACGAGGAGCTCTCCCTTGACGCCCTGCGCCCCGGAAGCTGGATCAACATGGTCGCGCCCACGCGCCAGGAGCTTGAGGACGTCGCGCGCATCACGTCCGTCCCCCTGGACTTCCTGAGCGCGGCCCTGGACGTCGAGGAGTCCAGCCGCATCGACGTCGAGGAGCTGGACGAGGACACGGGCTACACGGCCTCCCTGCTGATGGTCATCAACATCCCCAAGCATCCGGGGAGCTTCAGCTTCGACACCCTCCCCCTGGGCATCGTCATCACGGACGGCTGCTTCATCACGGTCTGCCTGGAGGAGAACCCCATCCTGCCCGGACCCGGCGGCGGGGTCAGCGGCTTCTGCACGTGGAAGCGGACGCGCTTTCTGCTTCAGATCCTCTACAAGACGGCGGACACCTACCTCCAGTACCTCAACGAGATGAACCGGATGTCCGACGCCATCGAGAAGTCCATGCGCAGGGCGATGAAGAATGAGGAGCTCTTCCGCCTGATGGACCTGGAGAAGGGCATGACGTTCTTCACCGGCTCCATCCGCAGCACCCGCGCAGCCGTTGACAAGCTGATGCGGGCCTTCCGGAACCCCCAGCTTCAGGAGCTGGTCAAGCTGCGGGAGGCGGACGAGGACCTGCTGGAGGACGTGATCGTCGAGTACGACCAGGCCTATGACATGGTCCGGGTGTACAGCGACGTCCTGAGCGGCATGATGGACGCCGCCGCCTCCATCATCTCCAACAACCTGAACATCGTCATGAAGTTCCTGGCTGTCGTCACCATCATCATCTCCATCCCGATGCTCGTGTCGGGGCTGTGGGGCATGAACGTGCCGGTTCCCTTCGCCGAACACCCTCACGGCTTTCTCTGGGTCTCCTGCATCGCCGTGGCGGTCAGCGCCGCCGCCACCGTCTGGCTGTGGTGGAAGAGGATGTTTTAGTTTTAAAGAATTGGCGTGGTTGCGGCTCCCTCCGTTCCCTGGCGGGACGCCATGGCCGCGCAGCGTAAAGCGGGGCCGCCGCAAGCCGCGGAGGGGCACGCGGTCTCTGGGCGCGTTTTTCGTCGTGGGGAGGAGCAGGCAGGCCAGGGGCAGCACCCATGCCGGATGGATGCTGCCGAAGTTGTCCGGGGGGGACGGCGGGAGATTTACCTCACGCCGCTCCAGTAGCTCAGGGAACCGGGGTGCGTTGGGACCTTGCCGGATATGGCCATGGCGGGGGCGAGTTCCCGCACGTCCTTCACCGCGGCGATCAGGCCGTCCCGGTGCTCCCAGATGGCCTTGTTGAGCTCGTACACCAGGAAGTCCGGAAGGTCCCTGCGGACGACGAGGCAGGTGTAGTCCCCCACCACCTTGACGGGTTCGGCGCCCTCCGGCACGGAGCGGTAGATGCCTGGGTCGATGGTGAAGGTCGTGGTGCCATAGGCATCGGAGAGCCTGTCCAGCGCGTCCTGGCCCACGGGCAGGAGCACGACGTCCAGTTGGCTCTCGATGTTCATGACGACCGGCGCGATCTTGCCCACGGAGAACGCGAAGCAGTCCAGGTGATTGTCCGACAGGAGGTCGGCCCCGCCCTCGTAGGAGGCGTACTCCACACTGCCGCCCCACTCGGTGAAGGTCTTCTTGTAGTCAAAGCCAAAGCCCTTCGCGAACAGCGCCCTGATGACGAACTCCGAGGACGTGCCCGGCTTCAGCGTGGCGAAACGCATGGGCAGCTTCCTGGCGACGATGTCGTCCACGGACCTGACGCCGTTCTTCACGGCGAAGTCCTTGCGCATGATGAAGTAGGTGTACTGCGTGTAGAGGTTTGCCATGAGGACCGCGTTGCTCACGGCGTGCCCCTCAAAGTCGGCCTCGCCCTTCACCGCCGCGCCGAGCAGCGACGTGACGGAGAATCCCAGGTCCCCCCGGCGCGTGTGGGCGTTCAGGATGTTGGACACGCCGCCGCCGGAGCCGCTGGTGGTCTGAGGCAGACCCGCGCCCGTCCACATCTCCGAGAGCGCCATGCCCAGCGCGAGCCAGTTGCCGCCGGGAGGGCCCGCCATGAAGCGGAGCTGGCCCGGCCAGCCCGTCCTGTCAACTTCAGCGGCCCCGGCGGTCCCCGCGGTGAGGACGCACGCCAGCGTCAAGAACAGCGCGACGGAACGAAACGACTTCCTCAACCTTCCCTTCCCCTTTCCAATCCCCTTGAAGGGGATTTCCCCCTGGCTCACGTGGCGGACTTCCTGTCCAACGCCCCGCCGGAGCCATGGCCATATTTAAAAAATTTCTCAAAAAATTCTGCACCTTTATTTTATCATAGGGCCCCGCGCTCAGAATGGCCGGCAGGGGCACGGCCAGGAGGGCGTTTGACAAAGAGATTTTCCAGTGCTAAACTCCTAAACTACATTTTAAAGCCGTCAGAGGCGGCCCCGTGGGTCGTCTCTTATTGTTTTTGGCGGAAATTGCAGAAAAGAGTGGAAAGAGGGTTTTTGCAGTGAACGGTTTAACGCTTGTTGGTGTTTCCATCGCCGTACTGCTCATCGCCTACGTCACCTACGGCCGCTGGCTGGTCAAGACGTGGGGCATTGATGAGAACGCGCGCACCCCGGCCTGGCGTTTTGAGGATGGGCAGGACTTCGCCCCCGCGTCGCGCTTCACGGTCTTCGCCCATCAGTTCTCCTCCGTCACGGGCGCGGGTCCCGTCACCGGCCCCATCATCGCCGCGATGTTCGGCTGGGTTCCGGCGTTCCTGTGGCTGCTGATCGGCGGCGTGTTCTTCGGCGCGGTGCAGGACTTCACGTCGTTGTACGCTTCCGTCAAAAACGACGGCAAGTCCATGGGCCTGCTCATTGAGCGCTACGTCGGCAGGACGGGCCGCCGCCTGTTCCTGTTGTTCTGCTGGCTCTTCACGCTGCTCGTCATCGCGGCCTTCTCGGACATCATCACCGGCACCTTCAACGGCTTCACCAGGGATGGCGGGCAGAACACCCCCGGCGCGGCCGCCGGCTCCATCTCCATGCTCTACATCTTCGTGGCGATGGCCTTCGGCCTTTTTATCCGCAGGGTCAAGCCCGGTGAGGGAGTGAAACTCCTGGTGGGCGTCGTCCTCATCGTCGGGATGCTCGCGCTGGGCATCCTGAACCCGCTGTACCTTGACGTCCCCACGTGGCGCTACGTGGTGTTTGCCTACTGCTTCATCGCGTCGGTGCTGCCGATGTGGCTGTTGATGCAGCCGCGGGACTATCTCAGCTCCTTCCTGCTGCTGGGCATGATC
The DNA here is from genome assembly GCA_017476945.1 of Fretibacterium sp. Taxonomy (GTDB): domain Bacteria; phylum Synergistota; class Synergistia; order Synergistales; family Aminobacteriaceae; genus JAFUYV01. The sequence goes on along the minus strand of JAFUYV010000130.1, from coordinate 2,371 downwards.
GCCGGCGGCGTGGTCGGGGTCCTGGCCACGAACCCCTCCATTGAGATGCCGGCCTTCACGGGCTTCACCGTGAAGAACCAGCCGCTGTTCCCCATCCTGTTCATCACCATCGCCTGCGGCGCGGTCTCCGGCTTCCATAGCCTTGTCTCCTCCGGCACGTCGTCCAAGTCCATCTCCAACGAGCGCGACATGCTCACGGTTGGCTATGGCTCCATGCTCGTTGAGACGCTGTTGGGCGTTGTGGCCCTCGTGATCGCCTGCTCCGTGGCACAGGGCGGCGCGCTGCCCGCGGGGAAGATCCCCTTTCAGATCTTCGCGGGGGCGGTGGGGGGCTTCTTCACGATGTTCGGCCTTCCGCAGAACGTCTCCGTCGCCATCATGACGATGTGCGTGTCGGCCCTGGCCATGACCACCATTGACTCCGTGGCGCGCATCGGCCGCATGTCGCTCCAGGAGCTTCTGGTCCCCTCAGAGGGGCACGAGATGGGCGCCCTGGCGAAGTTCCTCTCCAACACCTACGTCTCGACGGTCCTGACCCTGGCCCTGAGCTATGCCCTCTGTCTGGCGGGCTACATGAGCATCTGGCCGCTGTTCGGCGCGGCCAATCAGCTCCTCTCCGCGCTGGTGCTGGTGTCACTGGCGGTGTTCCTGCGCGTGACGGGGCGGAAGGGCTGGATGCTCTACGTGCCGATGACCTTTATGTTCGTGGTCACGATGTCGGCGCTGGTCATGAGCGTCTATGGCATCTGCGGCAAGCTGGCGAACGGCGGGTTCGTCTTCATGGTGGACGGGCTTCAGCTCATCATCGCGCTGGCGCTGATGACCCTGGCCGTGCTGGTGGTGTCTCACTGCGGCCACGAGCTCGTGACGGGCAAGGTGGAGGGCGCGGCCGCCGCGGCAGACTGATACGCACCCTGTCCTTGTGCCGAAACAGGCGCGGCCTCCCGTAAGGGAGGCCGCTTATTGTTCCGCCGTATTTCCGATAAGCCTTTCCTGTGTTATGATAATGAAATCTGAAACTCAAAGGAGTCTGACATGTCCTTTTCCTCCCTCTCGATGGGGCAGTACGTCCCCGCGGATTCCCTCATCCACCACCTGGATCCCAGGGCCAAGCTCTTCTCGCTTCTGTGCCTGGTGTCCGCCGTGTTCGCATCGGACACGGTTCTCACCCTTGGGCTCTGGATGGCGGTCCTGGGCGGGCTGGTGTCCCTTTCGCGCCTGCCCTGGCGCGCGGTCCTGCGCTCCTGCCGGCCGATCTTCCTGCTGGCTGCCTTCACCTTTATCTTCAATGCCGCCGCGCTCCTCTGGGGGGAGAGGGGCTCAGCCTTCGCCCTGGCGTGGGGAGGCTTCACCGCGCTGCGGCTGCTGGTGCTGATGGCCTTCGCCGTGCTCCTGCCCCTCACGACGGCGCCGCTGGAGCTTGCGGACGCCCTTGAGGAGCTCCTGCAGCCTCTCTCCCGCTTTGGCTTCCCCGCGCACGAGTGCGCCCTGATGGTGGGCATGGCCCTGCGCTTTATCCCCCTCCTGATGAACGAGACGGACCGCATCATGCGCGCGCAGCTCTCCCGTGGGGCGCGGCTGGACCAGGGGGGGCTGTTCCGGCGCGTCATGGCCTTCTTCCCCGTGCTGATCCCTCTCTTCGTTATCATCTTCCGCAGGGCGGACGAGATGGCCCTGGCGATGGAGGCGAGGGGCTATGGCGATGGACGAGGACGGACCCGGCGGCACCCCCTCCGCTGGAGGGGAGCGGACACGGGCGCGCTCCTCCTGTGCGCCTGCACCGCTGGGGCCTTCTTTATGCTGCGGCGTCGGTGATGAGGCCGAGGCCGTAAAAGGGTCTGCCGGGGCGTTGCCTTATGCCCGTACAATGCTTTCGTAAAACTCCTCCGTCCCGCGGACCGTCTCCTCAAAGGTGGGCAGCCCTTCCGCGGACAGGGGGCTTGCGGGCCCTCCGTTCAGGACTTTTTCTATGGCCTCGCGCCACGCGGACACATCCCCCGGCGGGAGCAGGGGGCCGGAGGCCAGGGGCCGCAGCGGCTCCAGATCCGAGGCCAGGACGGGCAGCCCCACGGCCAACGCTTCCAGCACCGTGAGCGGCAGCCCTTCCTCATAGGACGGGAAGAGCAGGCAGCCGGAGCGTGCCATCCATTCCCCAGCGTCATCCCGGAACCCATGAAAGACTGTTCGTCCCTCCAGCCCCAACTCCTTTACAAGCGCCTCCAGCCCGGCCCTCTGCGACCCATCACCCAGGATATCAAGCGTCCATCGAGGCCCCTTCAGCTCCCCCAGTGCCCTCAGCGCGACATCCAGTCCCTTCCGACGCGCCAGATAGCCGACGAAGAGGAATCGCGGGTTGTCGGGGAAGCCCCTT
>JAFUYV010000129.1 GCA_017476945.1 Fretibacterium sp. | reverse complement strand
GTCGAACCCGCAACACGTAACAGAAGTAAGGCTTTTTTGTAACAGACAGACAGCAGAAAGGCGGGAGGGTCCAATCAGGGCCCTCCCGTTTTTTGTTTGCTTGATTGAAGCTCTGGGGGATAAGGCCCCCGGAAACCCCCGCGGCGCTTGCGGCGTTTTTCGTGCTATAATAAAAGTGCCGTTGGGCGAGCTCAACGACACTAGAAATTTGGGTTGCCGAAGTGGAGATGAGGACCCCACCTCGGACTTATGCCCTAACGTGGTTGACTCACAAGAATAGCCGAAGGATCTCGGCAAGGACTCGTAGGAGGCTGGTAATAGCTCTTACGAGTTTTATTATCATCTCCGTACGCGTCTTTTTCTTCCTCACGATATCACCCCCTTTCCCAAAAGCTCAGGGAGTGAACCTACCCGCAGGGCACAAGCTGGCAACCTCGCCCCTGTGAAAGCGGACGCCTCGCCTGAGGGTATTGTATCATGAATGGGAGAGTTACTGTGGTATAATAAAAACTGTCCGGGCGAGGCGCGGACAGCGTGTTTCAGGGCCGCCAAGATGGGGCTGGGTTCCCCACCTTGGACGGATTGTCCTTAGTGAAGAATTACTCTTTTTATATCAGATGGAACAGGAAAACAGAGGCGGCCCCCCACTCAGGAAGGCCGCCTCATTTTATTTTTTATCTATTCCCTGCTCAGCATCTCGTCCGAGAACTGGAGCGCGCGCCCCAGGCGGAGCACCGCGTCACGGAGCTCCTTCGGGGCCGTTCTCAGGCCGCGGCCGTAATGCTTCAGAAGCTCATAGCAGAGGTTCTGCGCGTCGTAGAGCTCCAACTGCCACCTGAACTGGCCGGAGAAGAGGTCGATCAGCCCGGAGGTCGTCTCCATAAGCGCAACGTCCTCCGGCTCCCCGCACAGCCGCGTCATGAGGGCCTTGAGCCCCTCGGCAAAGGCAAAGCGTATCTGCTCCTCGTTGGGCTTGACCTGCCAGAAGCCCGCCAGCTCAAAATCGCGCCGTATGCTGGCAACGTTGGGCTGGGGCTCCTTCAGCTTGCGGATGATGCTGGAGGTCAGGGTGAACTCCGCCGCGACGGTGAGTATCGCAGGCGGGCGGGCGTCCAGCGTCGTCAGGTACTCCAGGAGCTGATCGTAGTTCTTCACGATATCGCGCACGCTCGCCTCGATGTGCTGGACGTCCTGGCGCAGCAGCTCCCGCAGGAGCCGGTGCCGCGTATCGGCCGGGATGTGGCGCAGCGAGTAAAGGTGATAGCCAAAGCGCTTGACCAGGCGCTCCTCGTCCGCGTCGTCCCGGAAGAGCTCGCGGAGCTCGTTGACCTCGCTCATGGAGAGCGTGCGCGGCTCCGCCAGGGGCAGGACGCCGCAGAGCATGGACGTGCCCCCGCGGTGGTTGACGGCGAAGAGGTAGCCCCCCTCCTCGCCCGTGATATGGGACCGGACGCGCACCGTGCCCGCCGAGAACGCCGCCCCCTGGCTCCCCTCAGGGTAAAAGGGCGAGACGGGCCCGGACACCTCGCAGCGCAGGGCGCTGCCCGACATATCCCAACACCCCTCGGAGAAGTTCGGCGCAAAATCCTGAAGAAGCGACGTGATGCCGTAGTAGGCCGCCATCTGAGGCATATCCGTGTGCCCCTGCTTGACCAGAAGCTCGTACACCTTGGCCCCGTTGCGGAGCTCAGGGATGTTGCTGGGGGCTTCGGCCAGGATTTTGAGGAACGCGGGCTCCAGGTCCACGTCGAACAGCGTCTTCGCCAGCTCCATCGCGCGGGCCGCGTAGCGCAAAATCTGTACCGGCTCGATGCGCGAGATCTCGTCGAAGAACCAGCCGCAGCTTGTGTACATCAGGAGGGCGTTGCGCTGTATCTCCATCAGGGACAGCGCCCGGACCTTCTCATGCGGCGAGGCCGCGTGACCGATGTTCTGCGCCAGCCACCGGTCCACGTTCTCATCGGAGCGGTCCAGGATGACGTCGATATAGCGGTCGCGGGCATTCCACGGGTCGAGGAAAAGTTCCCGGCTTTTCTCCTCAAAGAGCCCGCCCAGCTCGTCGCGCAGGGTGTCCAGGGCCCTCCGGAGGGGGGCGCGCCACTTCTGATGAAAGCCCGGCGTCCCCGTGCTGCACCCGCAGTCGCTCCGCCAGCGCTCCACCCCGTGCGCACAGCTCCACGAGGATTTCTCAACGATCTTCACCTCGGACTCCGGCGGGTAGAAGGCCAGGAACTCCCCGTAGACGGTGAGCCGGGCGTCCACGGAGTTGTCGATCGTCTCAAGGCAATAGGCCAGGGCCATGTCCCCGTGCTTGTGGTGGTGCCCGTAGGACTCGCCGTCCGTCGCCACGTGGGAGAGGACGGGCTGCCCCCGGTCCTCGTGGGCGTTGATGAGCTGATGCGCGAAGTTCCCGCCGTCGTTCAGGAGCCCCTCAAAGGCGATCTTCTGCGACAGCACCCCATCATAGAAGAACAGGGCGATGCTGCGGCCGGAGGGCAGGCTGCAGCGGTAGGCACAGCGCGTGTCCACGCGGCCGCCCGTCACGTCCACCCAGCCGGGCACAGGCTGCCATCCCCCCGATATGGGGCGCACGGCCTGGGCCTGGTAGGGGGACAGGACGGTGAAGAGGATGCCGTTTTCGGCCAGCACCTCAAGGGTCTCCGTGTCCGCCGCGGTCTCCGCCAGCCACATCCCCTCCGGCATCCGCCCAAAGCGGCTTTTGAAGTCAGCGATGCCCCAGCGGACCTGGGTCTCCGTGTCACGCCGGCTGGCCAGCGGCATGTTGAGGTGGTTGTAAACCTGGGCCATGGCGGGCCCGTGCCCGGAAAAACGCTTGCGGCCAATGGCGTCAGCCTCAAGGATGGCGCGGTAGCCAAGGGGATCATGCTCCTCCAGCCAGGAGAGGAGGGTGGGCCCAAAGTTGAAGCTCATCCGCGAATAGTTGTTGCAGATCTTCGCGATCTTCCCCTCCTCGTTCAGGATGCGTGAGGCGGCGTTCCGGCTGTAACACTCGGCGGAGATGCGGGCGTTCCAGTCATGCCAGGGCGCGGCGGACTCCTGAAGCTCCACCGTCTCCAGCCAGGGATTCTCGCGCGGGGGCTGATAAAAGTGGCCGTGAATACAGACGTAGCGGGGCAAAAGCTACAACTCCCTTCATAATTTACAACATCGCTTCCATCATTTCCTGGGCGCTGTCCAACGGGCCAACGGGCCGAGGAGATTGCGCCCGGTCATCACGTCTTCTATAGCCCGGCGAGTCTCCTCGCCAGGCTATAACAAATCCTCCATCGCGCAGATAGCCGTGCCGGGCTTATCGTCGGGGACAAGCTCAACCAGGTGTAAAAGCTCCTCGCGCTCTGCCGTCAGCGTTTCCATGCTCAACTAGCACTCTTCTTCGGCGCGTGAGACGCCTTGAAGTGGAACACCACGATGCCCAGCGGCGGCAACGTCAGCGGCAGAGAGCAGGGCAGTCCGTGGCTCTCCGTCATCTCGGCCTCCATCCCGCCGGCGTTCCCCATGCCGCTGCCGCCGTAGGCCACAGCGTCGCTGTTGAGGATCTCCTTCCAAAAGCCGCTGCGGGGCACGCCCACGCGGTAGCCCGTGCGCGGCACCGGCGTGAAGTTCGCGGCGCAGAGGATATACTCGTCGTCGCTCCTGCCCTTGCGAAGCCACACCAGCACGCTCTGATGCCAATCCGAGCAGTCGATCCACCGGAAGCCCTCCGGCTGGAAGTCCAGCTCGTGCAGGGGGGCGTACTCCTTCAGCGCGCGGTTGAGGTCCTTCACCCAGCGCTGGATGCCCGCGAAGTCCGGCTTGTCCAGCAGGTGCCACTCCACGGCCGAGTCGTGGTTCCACTCCAGGCCCTGGCCCAGCTCGCCGCCCATGAACAGCAGCTTCTTGCCCGGGTGCGTCCACATGTAGCCGTAGAGCAGGCGCAGGTTCGCGCGCTTCTGCCACCAGTCACCGGACATCTTGTTCATCAAGGAGCCCTTGCCGTGGACCACCTCGTCGTGGGAGAGCGGCAACATGAAGTTCTCGGAGAAGGCGTACCAGATGCTGAACGTGAGCTGGTTCTGATGCCAGCTCCGATAGACGCTGTCCAGGCTCATGTACTCCAAGGTGTCGTGCATCCAGCCCATGTTCCACTTCATGCCGAAGCCCAGCCCGCCCAGGAACACCGGCCGCGTGACCATCGGACAGTCCGTGGACTCCTCCGCGATGGTCTGAATGTCCTTGAAGCGGCCGTAGAGCTCGCTGTTCATGTCCCGGAGCAGGGAGATGGCCTCCAGGTTCTCGCGCCCGCCGTAGATGTTGGGAACCCACTGGCCATCCCGGCGCGAGTAGTCCAGGTAGAGCATGGAGGCCACGGCATCAATGCGGAGCCCGTCGGCGTGGTATTGGTCGATCCAGAACGCGGCGCTGGAGATGAGGTAGCTCCTCACCTCATTGCGGCCGTAGTTGAAGATGTAGCTGCCCCAGTCGGGGTGATAGCCCTTGCGCGGGTCCTCGTGCTCGTAGAGCGCCGTGCCGTCGTAGCGCGCCAGGCCGAAGTCGTCCGTGGGGAAGTGGCTCGGCACCCAGTCCAGGATGACGGCGATGCCCTTCTTGTGCAGGGCGTCCACCAGGGCCATGAAGTCCTCCGGCGTGCCGTAGCGGCAGGTCGGGGCGAAGTATCCCAGCGTCTGGTAGCCCCAGGAGCCGTAGAACGGATGCTCCATCACGGGCAGCAGCTCCACGGCGGTGAAGCCCATCTCCTCGCAGTAGGCCGGCAGCTCCTCGGCCAGCTCGCGGTAGGAGAGGGAGAGCCCGTCGTCCCAGTGCCTGCGCCAGGAGCCCAGGTGCACCTCATAGACCGACCACGGGGCCGAGAGGGAAAGGGCCTTGTAACGGTTCTGCATCCACTCCGCGTCGCCCCACTGGTACTCCGGCCAGTGGACAATGGAGGACGTGCGCGGCGGCAGCTCGAACAGGCGGGAGAAGGGGTCCATCTTGTCCTTCCACTCGCCGCGGCTGTTCTGGATGTGGAACTTGTAGAGCTCCCACTTCTTGAGGCCGGGGATGAAGCCCTCCCAGATGCCGCTGGCGTCCCAGCGGGCGGCCAGGGGATGCGCGCCGGGATCCCAGCCGTTGAAGTTCCCGACGACGCTCACCGACTTCGCGTTGGGCGCCCACACGGAGAAGGCGACGCCCTCCGTCCCGTCCTTGTCGGTGAAGGGCTGCGCCCCCATCTTGTTGTAAAGGCTGTAATGCGTGCCCTGTTTGAACAGGAAAATATCGTAGTCGGTGAGGGGGGATACCCCGTGGCGTATCGCGTTACTCATGGCGTTCTCCTTTCGACAGGCCCGATCCTTCAGGAATAAATATACTGCGCTATCTTTATTTTATCAGCGCGCTCCAACGCAAACAAGTGATTTTCAGGCTTAATTAAGGGGGCAATGCATCAAAGAAAAGCCCACCGGCTTCTCACCGGTGGGGCGGTCTGACAGAGGAGTAAAGGACTCAGTTTGCCTTCCCGTAGGCCTCGGCCTCGCGCGCCTCCGGGCGCAAAAGCCACTGGCCCCAGTCGAACCGAATCAGGCCGCTCACGATGTACGCGGCGAAGAGGAAGAGCGGCGCCGAGCTTCCCAGGAACACAAAGGACAGCGCGAAGAAGGAGAAAAGGACGGCACACCGGCCCTTGGCCGCGCTGCGCTTGGTCAGCTTCTTGAGGTTGGCGTAGGGGATGCTGGAGATCATCAGGAGCCCCCCCCCCGCCAGAACAGCCGCCATGGCCGCCGGAGGGAGCGTCATCTCCGCCAGGACGAAGGAGGCGATGAAAAGCCCACCCGCCGGACAGGGCAGACCCTGGAACGGCCCCGGAATGTGAACCACGTTGAACCGCGCCAGCCTCAGGGCCACGCACAGGGTGAAGAAACACGCCACCACCGGCCCCAGCACGCCGGCCCAGCCCTTCAGGGAGACCTGATAGAGCAGCATGGAGGGCGCGACGCCGAAGCTGACCAGGTCCGCCAGGCTGTCGAACTCCAGGCCAAACTGCGAGCCGCCGCCCAACATCCGGGCGACCTTCCCATCCAGCCCGTCAAAGATGACGGCAAAGAAGATCAGCCACGCCGCCGGGACATAGCGCCCTCCCATCGTCAGCATCAAGGAAAAAAGCCCGCACAGCAGATTGCCACTCGTCACCATATTCGGCGCGATCTGTTTAAACTCCATCGGCTTGCGCTCCCGCCGGGACCCCGCCGCCCTCAACAACTTCATCTCTCAATCACCCCTAGGAGAGGGACGCCGGCGCAGACCTTATCCCCCATGTAGTAGTTAATCTTACCTCCTTGGGCGGATAAACGTCAAGGCCGCGCGCCCGGTGAAAGCGGCGGCCCCTTGCGCTGCGGGGGTGTCGTTGGCAGCGCTTTTCCTCCACTTTAGCGTTGGGCGAGGGGATCGTTCAGCAGGACGCAGCACATGAACCGCCCCTCGGACATCGAGAACTCCACGTCGCCCCCGTATTTTTTCGCCGCGTGCAGGATGCTTGTAACGCCGATGCCACCCCCCGCCCCCTTTCCTGTCCTCAGGGGCAGGCCGTCCTTGAGCGTAACCTCCTCCCCCTTGCAGGGATTGGTGCAGGTGATGACGAGTTTGCGTCCCCGCCTCTCCACCCTCAGATGGACGTCCCGCCCGTCGGGGCCGGGCTTCCCCGCCTCCCGGCACGCGCGAATGGCGTTCTCAAGGATGTTCCCCAGGATGACGGTGAGATCCATGTCCATCACCCGCGTCCTCGTCCCCATGGCGACCTCGGCCGTGAGGCTCACGCCCTCCTGACGGGCCCTGCGTGAGTACGCGCCGATGAGGGTGTTAACCATTCGGTGTTCGCAGACCCGCGGAGCGGGCTTCCTACCGGCCCCTGGAGTGCCCTCAGCGTTCTCCCGCTCCGCCTGGGCCTCGTATTTCGACAGGTAGTCCACCACCGCCTGGTCCCCTTCCCGCCTGGCCAATTCCATCACCGCCCTGTTGTGGTGCCGCTCGTCGTGCCTCCGCCGCCGTGCCTCCTCTTCCATCTGCTCGTAGGCCTCAATCCGGGACAGCAGAATTTTTTTCTGAAAGTCCATGTGGACCAGCCGCTGCCTCTGCTGCAAATACGCGGTGGCGCGGAACAGGAGGATGTCCACGAACAACACCAGCATCAGGACGATGGCCATCGCCGTAACCTCCACGGCCTTGCCATCATAATCGCTGCTGGGAAGGTTGTAAAACGTCATCAGCGAGAGGGCCAGAAACACACAGGACGAGATGGTCAGAATCGGGCCATAGCCGCTCTCCACGTCCGCGCTGATGCGCCGGTAATGGCCCTTGAGATAGCGCATAAAAAGAAAGAGGACGGCCACGTGCAGCAGGATTCGCGACACGTTCCAGGCCATGGCGCTTTTCACCAGGAGGGGACGAAGGCAAATGAGGAACGTCCAGAAGTTGACCTGGAGCGAGAACAGGAAGGCCACCTTCGCAGGCCGGGCCGAGGACATCAGGATGCAAAGGACAAGCCCGAACGCGAGCGAGAAGCAATAGTGAAAGGCGTAGAAAGAAAGCGGCGCTCCCAATCGAAGGCCCGCGTAGCTCAACGCCTCATCAATGATGAAATGCCCTGCCGCGGCCAGCGCCATCGTCCTGCGGCTGAACCTCGGCTCCTGCACAAGGCAGAAAATCCATATCGCGTTCAGCGCGTTGTTTACGCTCACCATCAGAAAATCTGCCGCCGGCATTTTCCCCCTCCTGTCTATCCTTCTTCCCCACGGAAGAAACTGAAATATTTGGCCCTGACCTCCAGAAAGCGCCGATAGGAAAGCCCGATCTCCTGTCCGCCGTCCAAGACGACGCTTCGCTCCTTCATCGAGGCGATGTGGTTCATGTTGACGATATAGGAGGTTCCCAGGACGGCGAACTCGGGAAAGGAGGAGAGGAGCTCCCGCATCTCCCCGGCGCTGAGCCGGGTGGCGATCGTTTCCTGCCCCCGTTGGGGGGATCCTGCCGCCGTGTGGATGAGCTGTTCGTTCCTCCGGGTCTCGCAGTAAAGGATGTCGCCGCACAAAATCCGCCGGACTTCGCGCCCGCGCGCCTTGATGAGGACGCTCCGGGGCTTCCGCCCTGACTTGGAAATCTGCCGGTCCAAAACCTCAAAAAACCGTTCCTTCGCGACGGGCTTAACCAGATATTGCAGGACGTCCAGGTCGTAGGCTATCCTCGCGAAGTCCTCCGAGACCGTCAGGAAGAACACGTCGTTCTTCAACCCCGTCTCCCGCAGTTCCTTCACGGC
>JAFUYV010000128.1 GCA_017476945.1 Fretibacterium sp. | reverse complement strand
GCGTTCAGGACGGGCTCATCCAGAAGGACGTTGAGGCCACGCTTCAGGAACGGTTCAAGAAGCTGGCCCGCCGGAGCGACCGCGCCGTGGGGACAACCATGTACCCCACCATGGGCGAGTCCGCGCCGGATTGGAGCGGCGTCAGGGAGGCCCCGGCGGCGGAAAACACCACCGTCACCCCCATTCGGCCGCGCCGGTGGACGGAGCAGTTTGAGGCCCTTCGCCGCCGCACGGAGGAGTATAAGGCCGCGCACAACGGCGACAACGTCAAAATTTTCCTGGCCAACATGGGCCCCATCCCCCAGCACAAGGCCCGCGCGGACTTCATCACGGGGTTTATGGAGGTGGCGGCCTTTGATGTCCTGAAGAACGACGGCTTCAAGACCGTCGAGGACTGCGCGGACGCCGCGGCGAAGAGCGGGGCTCTGGCGGCGGTCATCTGTTCCACGGACAAGACCTACCCGGAGCTGGCGCCCCCGCTGACAAAGGCCATCAAGGAAAAAGCGCCCGCCATGCGCGTCTTCCTGGCCGGGGAGCCGGCGGCGGAGTTCAAGGACGCCTACGTTCAGGCGGGGGTGGACGGCTTTATCAGCGTGCGGTCAAACTGCCTGGAAAGCCTGACGGAACTTCAAAAGATGAAGGGGATGTAAAGAGATGGCCAATCCGGATTTCACAAAAATTGAGTTTAGCGTCCCCTCGTCGGGCAAGCCCTTCGACAGGGCCGCGTGGGCGGAGAGCTTCAAGGCGGAGACGGGAAAGTCCCCGGAGGAGGCGGCCTTCCGCACGATGGAGCAGATCGATGTCGACCCGCTCTATACGGAGGAGATGGGCTCAAAGTTCCCCCATCTGGCCTTTGACAAGCCCGGCCTGCCGCCGTTCCTGCGCGGGCCCTACCCCACCATGTACGTCACGCGCCCTTGGACGGTGCGCCAGTACGCCGGGTTCTCCACCGCTGAGGAGAGCAACGCCTTTTACCGCCGGAACCTCGCCGCGGGGCAGAAGGGCCTCTCTATCGCCTTTGACCTGGCGACACACCGCGGCTACGACTCCGACCACCCCCGCGTCATCGGCGACGTGGGGAAGGCCGGCGTGGCGGTGGACTCCATCCTTGATATGGAGATTTTGTTTGCCGGCATCCCGCTGGATCAGATGTCCGTCTCCATGACGATGAACGGCGCGGTGCTGCCCATCCTGGCGTTCTACATCCTGGCGGCGGAGGAGCAGGGCGTGGACAAGTCCGTCCTCAGCGGCACCATCCAGAACGACATCCTCAAGGAGTTCATGGTCCGCAACACCTACATCTACCCGCCCAAGATCTCCATGCGCATCATTGGCGACATCTTCGCCTACACGTCCCGGAATATGCCGAAGTTCAACAGCATCAGCATCTCCGGCTATCACATTCAGGAGGCCGGGGCCACGGCGGACATCGAGCTGGGTTACACGCTGGCCGACGGGTTGGAGTACCTCCGCACGGGCGTGAGCGCGGGGCTGGACATCGACGCCTTCGCGCCGCGGCTGTCGTTCTTCTGGGGCATTGGGAAGAACTACTTTATGGAGGTTGCCAAGATGCGCGCCGCCCGGGTGCTGTGGGCCAAGATCGTCAAATCCTTCAACCCCAGGAACCCGAAATCCATGGCGCTGCGCACTCACAGCCAGACCTCCGGCTGGAGCCTGACGGAACAGGATCCCTACAACAACGTGGAGCGCACCTGCATCGAGGCCATGGCCGCGGCCCTGGGCCACACGCAGTCGCTGCACACCAACGCGCTGGATGAGGCCATCGCCCTGCCCACGGACTTCTCCGCCCGCATCGCACGCAACACGCAGCTCTACATTCAGGATGAGACGAAGGTCTGCAAGGTCATCGACCCGTGGGGCGGCTCCTGGTATGTGGAGGCGCTGACGGACGAGCTGATCAGGAAAGCCTGGGCGCACATTCAGGAGGTCGAGGCGCTGGGCGGCATGGCCGCGGCCATCGACACGGGCCTGCCCAAGATGCGCATTGAGGAGGCGGCGGCGCGGCGTCAGGCGCACATTGACTCCGGCTTGGAGCAGATCGTGGGCGTGAACTGCTATCGTCTGGACCATGAGGATCCGCTGGAAATCTTGGAGGTTGACAACACGGCCGTGCGCGAGGCTCAGTTGGCGCGCTTGAAGAAGCTCCGCGAGAACCGCGACCAGGCGAAGGTTGACGAGTGTCTGGCGGCCATCACGAAGGCCACGGAGACCGGCGAGGGTAACCTGCTGGCGCTGGCGCTGGAGGCTGCGCGGGCCCGCGCGTCCCTGGGCGAGATCTCCGACGCGGTGGAGAAGGTCTGCGGGAGGCATAAGGCAGTGATACGTTCCATTTCCGGCATTTACAGCAGCGAGTTCGCGGACGAGGAGATCATCGACGAGGTGCGGAAGATGACGGACGAGTTCGCGGAGAAGGAGGGCCGCCGCCCGCGCATCATGATCGCCAAGATGGGGCAGGACGGCCATGACCGCGGGGCGAAGGTCATCGCCACGGCGTTTGCCGACATGGGCTACGACGTGGACATCGGGCCGCTGTTCCAGACGCCGGAGGAGGCCGCCCAGGACGCCGTGGACAACGATGTGCACGTCGTGGGCATGAGTTCCCTGGCCGCCGGGCACAAGACGCTGCTGCCCCAGCTTGTGGATGAGCTGAAGAAGCGCGGGCGCGAGGATATCGTCGTGGTCATCGGCGGGGTCATCCCGGCGCAGGACTATCAGTTCCTGCGTGACCACGGCGCGACGGCCATCTTCGGGCCCGGCACGGTCATCCCCGTGGCGGCAAAGAAAGTGATGGAGGAGCTGAACGCCCGTGTCTTCGGATGACCGTCCCGCGCAGCGGGTTTCCTGCCGATCCCTTCCGGAATGGGCCCCGGAGAACGCTGGCGCGGAGTTTGCCAGCCGCGTGATGGGGGGCGTGAACGAATCCCACGACGGGATGGTGTTCACCCCCCGCTCAGCGGGTTCCCTGTCGGCCTCATTAGGGGCCGCGCCCAGGCGGCGTGTCCTCACGGTGCAGGATTACATCGACGGCGTCCTGTCCTGTGACCGCACGATATTGTCCCGCGCGATAACGCTGGTGGAGAGCAACTCCCCAGCGCACTTCGAGACGGCGCAGCAGGTCATCTCCGGCGTGCTGAATGAAGCTCAGGGGGGGACTGACTCCCTGAAACCCCCAAAGGCGACGGGAAGTTCTGTGCGTGTAGGAATCACCGGCGTCCCCGGCGCAGGCAAGAGCACGTTTATTGAGGCGCTGGGAACGTGGCTGTGCGAGAACGGGCACCGGGTGGCGGTGCTGGCGGTGGACCCCAGCAGCAGCGTCACCAAGGGCAGCATCCTTGGGGACAAGACGCGGATGGAGAAGCTGTCGCGCAACAAAAACGCCTTCATCCGACCCTCGCCGTCCGGCGGAACGCTGGGAGGCCTGACGCGCAAGAGCCGGGAGACGATGCTGCTGTGCGAGGCGGCGGGCTATGACGTCATCCTGGTCGAGACCGTCGGCGTGGGGCAAAGCGAGGTCACGGTGCGGGACATGGTGGACTTCTTCATGCTGCTGGTCATCACCGGCGCGGGGGACGAGCTTCAGGGCATGAAGAAGGGCGTGATGGAGCTGGCGGACGCCATTGTGGTCAACAAGGCGGACGGCGACAACGTCATGAAGGCCCGGACCACCCGCGTGGACTACGACCGCTTTCTACACTACCTCCGGCCCTCGACGGAGGGCTGGGTGAGCCATGCCTACGCCTGTTCCTCCGTCACGAATGAGGGCGTGCCGGAGATCTGGGACGTCATCACGGAGTTCATGAACACGGTGAAGGCCTCCGGAGTCTTTGCGGAGCGGCGGAAGCAGCAGTCCCTCTCGTGGGTTCGTGCAATGCTGGAGGACCATCTGCTGAGGTCGTTCTACGAGAATCCCGCGGTGAAAGCGCATATGCCGGAGGCTGAGGAGCGTGTGGCGCGCGGCGAGCTGGCCGCCACCCAGGCGGCGCTGGAGCTGCTGTCGCTGTACACAAAACAAAAACAGGGTTAACTTCAAAAGAGCGGGGCTGCGGCCTCGCTCTTTTGGCTTATAGGCCCTTCAAGAATCCCCCTTCGACTAGAGGTTCCGGGTTTTGTTCAAAGAAACTTTCGACAAGGGCAACAAAGAAGAGCCGGGGTGTGGTAGAATATGGGTTGTAGTAGACCATATCTAACACCCGGCCAGAGGGGTTTTCCCTCTTGCCTCCCCTGTGCTCGTGTTTATTATAGCATAGCAAGGGGAAAATGGCCGGGTGCCTAAGTTGAATTTTGCCAAAATTTGGGGCAAGGTTCTGAGGGAAAGCGCGCTGCGGCGTGCCTCGACCATCCTCCCGAAGCGGCGCGCTCCTTTTGACATGAGAAAGGAGCATGAATGGATGAGACGGCAATTTTTAGGTTTGTTGACAACGGCGCTTTTTATGACGTTGCTGCTGACAGTTGGAGCGTGGGCGGGGCCGAGTAGTTGGC
>JAFUYV010000127.1 GCA_017476945.1 Fretibacterium sp. | reverse complement strand
GCCGCAGATCTCGCAGGCGTCCAGCCCCACGCCGTAGGCCGTCCCCGCGGGCTTCTTCACCACGAGGAAGCGCACGTCGAAGCCGCCCGGCGTCACGTAGGAGAACTTGTGCAGGTGTCCGTCGGAGACCTGCTCCAGACGGATCGTGATGACGCCGTCCGCGATCTCATAGGGCTCCGGGGGGACCTCTGCCGGCGGCCGCGTGTCGTAGTAGTGCAGCACGACGACAATGAAGACCGCCGCCGCGCCCCAGGCGAGCAAGCTCCAGCTCCACCGGCGGCAGTCGCGGAGGCGCGCCTTCTCCCTGCGCAGCGATGCGCGGTTGGGGAAGTCCCCCTCCGGCCTTCGGTGCGTCAGGACGACCCACGCCAACATCGCCAGGGCCAGCGCCATCTGCGCGAACAGGAAAGCGTTGGGGTAGGCGTCCCGCCAGATCATGATCTGAAACACGGCATCGGTGAGGGGGATGACCTTAAGGCGTTGAAGCGCCGCCACCGCCGCGGCCCCAAACTCCAGCGCGAAGGCCAGCGTGGAACCCAACAGGAACAGGAGCGCCCCCCTCTCCCCCAGGGCGTGGTGGACCTGATACGCGCTCAGGCACAGGAGCAGGCCGACGGCCAGCCCCAGCGTGAACCCCGCGGCCCGGAGCAGCGCGTTGGTGCTGATGCCGCTCTCGCCGAAGTAGACGAACTCCCGCGTGTACTGGAGCACCGGCGGCACAAGGTAGGCCAGCGAGACCAGCGCCAACACCGAGAACACGGCCACGACGCCCGCGCGCCAGAGACCGCGCGTCCCCCCCGCCAAAAAGGAGAGGAGGGCCAACAGCGAGGCCAGCGCGGCAATGGCGGCGATGGTGACGACGAGCCAGCGGTTGAAGGCGATGAGGATGAGGTTCATGCCCCTGGGGTCCCACAGGCGGACGCCGAAGGCCGCGCACCCGAGCAGGAACCCCGCCGCCGCGCCAGCCCAGACGGGGCGGCGGAGCCCCCTGGCCTCCTTCCCCCCGGCGTAGCTGAGGATCAGGCCCAGCAGGAACGCGAAGGAGGTCAAATGATCTGTAACTGCGACAAGATACTTTAGAATGAGACTAACCTCCCCTGGTTATGGTATGATAAACACGAAATGAGGAATGAGGAGTTGCCCCTCCCCATTCCTCGGGTTCTCTTGCCAGCGCCGGGCGGCTACTCGTTCTGAAGCTGCTCGGCCGTGTAGTTCCAGTCGAAGTCCACCGTGTAGGTCTGGAAGAAGTTCTTCGAGTCCTCTTTGGCGGGCACGCCGGTCTCCGGATCGGTGTGCAGCAGGTAGTCGGTGGGCGGCTCGATGATGAAACGCAGCTTGTACTGCCCCACCTTCAGGCCCTTGGCGATGTTCGCGCCGTAGTGGGGGCCGTCGTCGGCGTTCATGGGCATGAAGCTGCCGGACATCACGACGTCCTTGCCGTCCTTGCTCCGCACCTCGTACTTCACCGTGAGGTACGCCGGCCAGATGTTGTCGCCGTTGCCAAAGCCGTAAGCGATGGCGTAGACGGGCAGCAAGTGGATGTCGGCCTCAAGGTGCATGTCCGAGTCCTCCTTCGAGGGGTTCTTGCCCGCAGGGTACATATCGACAGCCTGGAAGTAAACGGCCGCGACGGTGTACGGCCCCACCTGCTGTTCCGTGCCGATGGGGATCTCCTCGAACCCAGCCTCACCAGGCATCACGGACGCCGCCTGCGCCCCAAACGCCGCCCCCGCAAAAGCGAGCGAGAGCACTGCGGCCGCTGCAAAGAGCTTTTTCATAAAAAGTTCCCTCCTATGAAAGATGTGTTTTCATAAAGTCCCTGTGACAGGGCCTTTATTTCCCTAAGTTACTGCTGCGCCCTCTTCTTTTTGAACAGGTGCGGCAGCGTCGTCCACAACGCCGCTATCACCAGCATTACCTGCGGGATCAGCGTCTCGGCGCGGTCGTAGATGCTCAGCACCTCGATACTAAAGCCCTTCATCGCGGGAATGACCGTCCGGCCCGTGATGACGTCCGCCTCCGTCAGCTCCTGGACGCCCTTGCCCATGAAGGACACGCACATCAGGAACAACAGGATGCTCGTGAACAGGAAGAAGGGCTTGAGCGGCAGCTTGACGCTGAAGTAGCGGAAGGCGATCCACACCGCCGCCAGCACCGCCGTCCCCGCCAGGATGCCGTATAAGATGTACATGGGATCATCACGCCCGCCCGTGAAGGAGGCCTCGTAGAACAGGATGAGCTCCGCGCCCTCCCGCATGACAGCAATGAACGCCGCGAAAATGAGAGTCCACTGGCTCTTGCTGTCGATGGACTGTTGCACCTTGCCGCCGATGTAGTTCTCCCACGCGATGGTGTCCGCCTTCGACAGCATCCAGTTGCTGACGTAGAAAAGGACCGCGACAGCCAGGAACATCGTCCAGCCCTCCAGCAGTTCGCGGGCCACGCCGCTGTTCTCGCCCATCACGGTCTCCAGAACCCAGGCCAGCGCGACGCTCGCCAGGATGGCGGCAAAGGAGCCCCAGTACACGCCCCCGAGCATGTGCTTGTTGCCCGTCTTGATGAGGTAGGCCACGATGGCGACGATGACCAAGATGGCCTCCAGCCCCTCACGCACCAGCAACCCAAACGCCACGATGAACGTCATCCACTCCGGGCTGGCCGGGGCCCTTTTGGGAGCCGCCGGAGCCGCGGACGCCGGGGCTTCGTCCGCCGCCGGGACCGCGGGCTGCGCCGCAGACGCCACAAAGGTTGGCCTTGCCATGCCCGTGTCAGTGTAGAGCCGTTCGCCCAGGCTGTCGGCATCCCCAATCTCGACCTCGCCGTCCAGCACCATCGCGTCCTTGTAGACCTTGAGTTTCAGATCCTCCACCTGCTGGAGCAATTCCGCCTTCCCCTTCTGGCTGTTGCCCAGCAGGACGTGTTTGATATCGCTGAACTGCCCCTCGATATGGCTGACGCGCGCGGCGGAGATGGCGTACATCACCGTCCGCTCAAACCCCTGCACCTCATAGTAGCCAAAGTAGGCGTCGTTGACGTGCTTGTAGGCGTCCTCCAAATTCCCGGCCTCGATGTCCTTTTGCGCCGCATCAAACTCCAGCGCCATATCCGCGGCGACGCCCTTCCAGTTCGCGTACTTCTTCTTTTTCTTCGCGGCCTCGGCGGCATCCGGCGCGGCCAACGCGGAAAAAAGGAACGCCCCCAGCACAAGGAGGAGCCCCCATTTTATTGATGGAGCAAACTTATTTCTCGCAAACACGCTTCCATCTCCCACAAAAAAATAAGTCGGATGGACAGAGACGCCATCCAAAAGCTATAGAACTGATACAGTCAAAATTCTACTCTTGACCAGTGGACAAGTCAATAGTTTGACGGATAAAATTTCTGATTTGTTTTTGGGGGCAAACTTTGAGGCGGGGATTTAGGACAGGAGCGCGCGGCCCCACACGCGCACGGCCGGGGTGGGATGCTTCTGAAGCTCGGAGAGGCGCTTTTTGTGGCGCGAGGCCGCCTTGGGGAAGTGCTGCTTCATGGCGGAGAGCACCGGCACAAGAACCTGCGAGTCGTCGCTCTCCAGGAGATGGCGCAGGGTCGCGTCCGCCGGAGACTGGCCCGCTGGCCAATGGCGGAGGATCAGGGCGATGCCGGCCGGAGCTGCCGAGGACAGGTAGCGCTCCATCAGCGCGGGGTCAACGGTCCCCCCCTGCTGGCGCAGGTCCAGGAGGGAGGTCAGCAGGGCGTTGGGGAAGGACGCAGCATGGGCGGCCACGTCCGCGGCAAGACGCCGGCGCGTGTCGCGATTTAAAGGAAGGCCCGCAACGAGGCGCGCTGAGCCATCGTCCACCTCCCAGCGCGTCAGGAGGGCGGCCAGGGCCTGACGCACGTCGCTGCGGTTGGCGAACGCCCCCGCGTGCTCCAGCGCAAGGCGCCTCACCGCCGGGACGTCCGACCTCAGCCGCAGAAGCACGTTCCCGGCCAGGGTCTCGTCCTCGCTGCGCTCAATCTGCTCCAGGCGGTGAGATATCCTCTGGTCGTACTGTTCCAGGACGATGTCCACACGCCTGCCGCGCTGGCGGGTCTCGCGGCGCGCGTCCTCCGCCTCGTCCAGCTCGCTCTCACGGCGCTTGCGGTACCAATCAAAGAGGGTCTGATGACGCTGGGCCGGCTGTGGCTCCGCCTGGGCGAGGGCCTCCAGCTCCTCCGGCGTGAGGCCCTTCAGGAGCGCGTAAGCTCCCGTGATCTGCTGGAAGCGCTGCGCCCCCGCGCTGCCCGCGACGTCCGGGTGGCAGGCGCGCGCCAGGTGACGGAACGCCGCCCGCACGTCCGCGACCGACGCCCCAGGCCTGAGCCCCAGGACACTCAGGCTGTCGCTGATCTCCTGCGAAAGGTTCGCTCCCATTTAAGCCGCCACCCCCATGACGTTAAGGTTTGTCAGAGCAAAGTATCCCATCCCGGGCGGGATGTCAAGGAAACGGCCACACAGCCTCACTGCCGGAGCGGCCGGACGGACGCAAAGCGGCGGGGCTTCCACTCCGCCTTGCGTTCACCGCGGCGCCGCGCTCATCTGCGCCGCGAACTGCTCCTCGGTGATATTCGCCGTCATGGCCGCGTCCCGGAGCGTGAGAAGGCCGTTGCGGACAAGGGTAGACAGGGCCT